>JAFYWX010000013.1 GCA_017546445.1 Akkermansia sp.
AGAACAGTCGCATCATGTTAAGCCACCGCTCTGTCACCCGCTCCGCGGGCTCTGAAACTTTTTTTAGCCTAGCCGGGGCTGCGAGCGCTGACGCGCTCTTACCCCGGCCTTCTATCTTTCACCCACTTCGTGGGCTCAAAATTCCGCAGGCTTCGCCTGCTCCACAAATCGCCATCTTTAGCGGATAAAGAGGGGGGGCTGGCTTCAGAACGGTGTTGATAATACAGTTAGTCGTGAAATCTTTGGGACACATGTGATTACTGCATAGCTGCTGCCGTTGCGCCTTGACTCGGTCTATGCGTTTGGATATACTATCTATAGTTTCTGGATTTAACTAGTTATGAAGCGCAAGGAGATAGAGCAGATGCAGGCAGCGGGGCTCATTTCTGCCGAACAGGCGGAGGCCATTGCTGCGTATTATCATCTGAATGGCGGTAGGAGGTGGAACTGGCTGGTGATGAGCATGTGCTCCCTGGCCGGGGCTTTGATTCTGGGCGGTATCATCATGCTGATATCCGCTAACTGGGAGAGCATTCCCGATGTGGTGAAGATGGGTACTGCCATGGCGCTGCTGCTGGGATTCTGGCTGGCCTGGGCGCGCACGCGGGAGACTAAGCCGCTCATGGCAGAGGCCTTCGGCCTGGTGGGTGGCGGCATGTGGCTGGGCTGCATTGCGCTGTACGGGCAGATTTTTCAGCTGCAGAATCCTCTGGCAGAGGGTTGCATGCTCTTCCTGCTGGGTGTGTGTGCCATTCCGTTTCTGGTGCAGCAGCGGATGCTGGTGGTCGGAGTTGCTGCGGCCAGTGCGGTGCTGCTGGGGGCGCTGATGGATAACAACGAGTCCTGGCTGAGTCTGCGCCCGTGGTTGGTAAATGATGAGACACAGATGGGCGCCTGGATGCTGTTCTGCCTGTTCTGGTGGCTGCTGGGTGAGCACTGGCTCGGGAGCAAGGGCTTCTGCCGCAGCTATGCCTGGATGGGCGTGGTGGCGATGGTGCATTTCCTCCTCATGGTTCAGATTCCCTTGCTGTATCAGGCGTTTCGTGCCAGCCAGTCCGTGCCCCTGGTGGTGGTGCTGCTGGCTGCGCCGCTGATGCTGCTGTGGAAACCGCGGGCTATTGCCTGGAAGCACTGGGGGTTAATGATTGTTCTGCTGTCGCTGCCCTATCCCATCGGGCTCATGCTGAAGGATGTCGCAGGTGGCGAGTTCATGGGCGTGATGTGCGGATTCGGCATGGGTGGCGGGCTGATGTATCTGGGCTATCAGGTGAAGCGTATATCCTGGCTGAACTACGGCTCGCTCATGGTGCTTCTGGCCGGTATTGCGCTCATTGCCAATGTGCTGGAATCTCTGACTGAATCGGGACTGGTGTTGATAGTGGCCGGCTTGCTGATGCTGGGGCTGGTATGGCTGTTGGAAAAACAGCGACGTGTGCTGGTGAAATCCATCAAGGAACAGGCCTAACCTTTAATTTCTAAGTAGAAGATGAAACGAGTTTATCTGTTGTTTGCTGTGGTGGCGGTGCAGTTGCTGTGGCTGGTGTGGAATTATGTGGACCGTACCCTCGAGCTGGAGCATGCCCCGGTGTTGCGTATCGAGTGCCAGCAGCGCGACCCTCGCGATTTGTTCCGGGGCGAATATGTGGCGTTGAATGCAGGTCAGTCTGTATCCCTGGCGCAGGCGGGAAAATCCATCTGCTGGGATGCCGGATTCTGCGATTCAGTCAATAAGGATTGGGACTGGGTGGATGACAAGCGAGTTGAGCGGATGGCTACGAATCCGCTGCATCCCCGGGCACCGCAGATGGAGGATTCTCTGACTCTGGTGAGACATGGTCTCCCTCAGCGTGTGGCGGTGTTCTGGCGCGTGGGGGAGGATGGCCTGTCCCGCGTGGTGAGGTTTGAGAAAGCGGGTGCGCCCTCAGATGCCGCAGAGGCGGGGGAAATCCGCTGCCTGATGTGGATGGAAGTCATCAGTCGTCTCACGCAGAAGGAAAGCGGCGAATCGGAGGCCTATGTTTCGATAGAGCTGGAATTCGGCAGGCGGAATCGCCTGCGTTATTACGTGGAGGAGAATACGGGGGATATGTATAATATCTGGGTGAATCAGCTGAATAAAAAATGGTCCGATTTCCCCGCAGACCGTCTGCGTTATACGGTGGATCTGGCTATCCGCGAGAGCGCCACCGCGGTGCCCCGCATGCTGTATCTGAACGACGTGCCGTATCCCGAGGCTGTGAATCAGATTCGCGAGGGGACGTTTGTCTGGCTTTCCGACCCGGTGGAGGGGGCTGGGGTTCGTGGCCGCAACAGGGGGATTTTCCGAGTTAAATGAAGTACCGCTGCTTATGCAGCGGTAACGAGTCGCTTCGCTCAATGAATGACACTGGCTGCGCCAGTGCATGAAATCCGCCCTGTAGGGCGTATGAATTACCGCCTGCGGCGGTACGAAAGCGTGGCTTTGCCACGCATGAATGTTGAGGGCTGGCACAGCCCTCAACATTACAGGAAATCCCTCGGCGCGGCGGCCGGCAGGGCATACATAAACCGAGCCCCATAGAACTTCTGCACCACGCGGGAGTCGAGGATGGTGACAAGACCAGTATCAGTCTTGGAGCGGATGAGGCGGCCGATGCCCTGGCGGAATTTGAGCAGGGCTTCGGGTAGTGAGTAGTCGCGGAAGGCATTGCCGCCGCGGGCGGTGATATCCTCGAGTCGGGCTTCCACCAGCGGGTTGCCGGGGGATTCAAAGGGAATCTTGGTGACAATCACGTTGGAGAGCGCCTCGCCGGGCACATCCACGCCGGTCCAGAAGCTGTCGGTGCCGAACAGCACGCTGCCGATATTTTCGCGGAAGCTGTGCACCATCTGGCTGCGGTTCATGTCATCGCCCTGCACCAGAAGGGGCCAGCCGCGCTCCTGGCAGAAGGGGCGGAGCCGCACCGCCATGGCTCGCATGAGGTTGTAGCTTGTGAACAGCACAAAGGCGCGCCCCTGCGATTCATCCAGCGAGCGCATAATCCAGTCTGCCAGGGCAGGCTGGTATTCATCATCCTGGCTGGCGGGCGGGGGAGGGGGCATGCTGCGCGCCACCATGATGCGCATCTGCCTGGCAAAATCGAAAGGACTGCCAATCTGCAGCGGGCGGGCGCTTTCTGCCCCCACGCGACCGGCAAAATAGCCCATACCGTGGTTGCCGGTGGAGAGCGTGGCGCTGGTGCAGATGCAGCTGCGCCCGGCTTCGAAGAGCTTTTCTCGCAGCACCGGGGCCACATTGATGAGTGCGCCGCGCATGGTGGTGAACTGGCCGTCGATGCCGTTGCTCTCCACCCAGTACACCGTGGTATCGGCCTTGCTGAGTTTCACCATCTCGGTGGCGGCCTCATCATAGGCCAGAATGCGGGCGGCGGTGTCGAGCAGCTCGGCCTTGGCCAGGTCGTTGTCCTCAATCATGGCCGCCATGTCCTTGATTTCGGCAAAAAGCTGGCGCAGCACCGGGGAAAGCAGATTCTCCGTCCACTCCGGCTGGCGCAGTCGCACCGTGCCGTGGTGGGCCTCCAGCTGGCAGTCTGCTCGGGCTGCGGTGAAGAATTCACCCACAGCAGCCTGGGCTTCCTCAATGAGTTGCAGCACTGTGGGCGAGGCATTGTGGCGCATGCTGCCCTTGTGTGTCACCGGGTTGTACAGGCGCAGCAGCTCGTATTTCATCTCTGCCTCGCTGAGCGAGAGCCCCAGCTGGTTGGCAGCCACGTTCTCAATCGTGTGCGCCTCATCCAGAATCACAAAGTCATTCGGGAAAATGAAGCCGGGCGGCCCCTCGGGCTCCACCGCCATCATCTCATCAGCCAGGGAAAGCAGCCCGAAGAACAGCGTGTGATTCAGCACCACCACCTGCGCCTCCTGCACCCGGCGGCGGGCGGCCTGGTAGGGGCAGTCGTAGCCACAGTTGCGCGGGGTGCACACATGGTTCTCGCTGCACACCTGTGCCCACACCTTCGGGGAGATATTGAGCTCCGGCGGAAGCTCTGCCAGCGAGCCCTCGCCGCAATCTTTGGACCAGGCCAGCAAATCATATAGCTGCTTGGTCTCCGCCTGGTTGAAGAGGTCATTTGCCTGCTCCAGAGCGCGGCGCAGGCGGGTGCGGCAGAGATAATTGGCGCGGCCCTTGAGCAGAGCTGCTGAGAAGTGGCAGTTCAGCGCCTTGGACACCGTGGGAATATCCTTGTGGAAAAGCTGTTCCTGCAGGTTGATGGTATGCGTGGAAATGACCGCCTTGCGTCCGTGGTCCAGAGCAAAGCGGATGGCAGGAATCAGGTAAGCCAGCGATTTGCCCACTCCCGTGCCGGCTTCGGCCAGCAGGGAGGTTTCCGTCTCCAGAGTCTCCGCCACGGCCACAGCCATCTGCTGCTGCTCCGGGCGGTACTCAAACCCCCGGGCATGAGAAAGCAGCCCGGTTTCGGAAAAATCAATCTGAGTCTGTTCCGACAGCAAGCCCATGCTTCACTTATCAAGGCAGAATGCGGTCACCCGTGCCGGGCAGCTTCAGGTAGAGCGGCAGGTTCGGGAAAAAGGTGCGCAGGGTATTCACATCGGTGTTGCCGTCAATGAAATACCACTTGTTCAGCTCTGTGCCGCGGGGGTGGCTCTTGTCGGTAATCACCTCATCGCGCACGGCGTAGATATAGCTGCGGCGCTCCATGCGGGTGCGCTTGCCGTTGGCTGCCGGGGCGCTGATAACCAGAGTGGTGGGGAGAATCACCACGCGGCTGCGTTCCTGCGTGGTGCCGATTTGTTCTGCACGCACGCGCCCGGCGGTATCCTTGCGAACCTGGGACACCGTGGCCATGGGCGGGGTCACCACATATTCTGCCGTGGCTTCGCCCACTGTGTAGCTCTCCACCGTGAGGCCACTCTTCTTCATCTCCTCGCCCATGCGGGCATATTTGGCACGCAGGGCCTTATCATTGGCGGCCATGCGCGCCTTGGCCTGCACCACGGTCTCGCGCTCCAGCCCCTGCACGCGGCGGGCGCGGGCAATTTCAGCCTCGCGGGTGCGGGAAGTGAGCTGGTCGGCATAGGTGCGGCGCAGCGGGGGATACATGGAATCCACCGCCCAGCGCATATCGCAGTTGCGCACGGCGGCGCCATACTGCTGGGCAGCCTCACGGGCGGAGGTCGCGGCATCGCTGGCAGCCTGGCACACACTCATCACGGCTACCGCAGCGGCAAACAGAGAGAAATTCTTCATGCCCCCTATGCTACCACAGCCCGCTGCTGTGGCGCAAGCAGGAATGGTGTACTAAAATGGAATGATACGTTGTGATGCGAGTTTTTTTATACAGTATATATTAAGACTTGACGGTCTTGAGAAAATCTTGTACTCTGCAGCAGAATAACTTCAACCTGGATATGCATCGCTTCATTTCTGCTCAGGAACGTGGGTGTGGTTCTTATGAAAAGGCCTTGGAGGAAATCAAACGAGGCCGAAAAGAGTCTCATTGGATCTGGTATATATTTCCTCAGCTGGCAGGGCTGGGTATGAGTGAGATGAGCGAGTATTATGGAATAAAAGGATTTCATGAGGCGCAGACGTATCGCAATCATCCTGTTCTAGGAGCTCGTTTAGAGGAAATTTCCCGAGCCCTGTTGTTGCATAAAGAGAAATCTGCCTGTCTGATTCTTGGAAAAGTAGATGCCATGAAGGTTTGCTCTTGCATGACTTTGTTTGATGCGGTGTCTCCCTGCGATGTTTTTGCCGAGGTGCTGGATTGTTTTTACGCAGGGCAGCGGTGTGAGTGGACATTGAGAGCGTTGGCTCAGGAAAGGTAATTGATAATTTTTTTCAAAAGACTTGACAGTAAGCCGGAGTGTGCTAAACTTCGCGTGCACCAGTAGATATGGCTGCGTGCATTTTGTTTGTGAACTACCCCCTGCGGCAGGATTGATGCACCTTGCCCCATGAGAGTGTGTGATAGATGAAATTACCCTCTTCTGTCGTGAGACAGAAAATAGATATACCCTAATATAACTGTTATGAAAAATCTGAAAATTTACACCGATGAGGTGGATGAGCTGGCCCAGAAACAGATTGCCAAGCTCCTGGAGCAGCCTGCCTTTGCGCAGGCTAAGGTGCGTATCATGCCCGATGTGCATGCGGGCAAGGGCTGCGTGATTGGCTTTACCGCTGACCTTGGCGATAAAGTCATTCCGAATATCGTGGGCGTGGATATCGGCTGCGGTATGCTTACGGTGAACCTCGGTAAGCAGAAACCTGATTTTGCGGCGCTGGATGATATCATGCACCGCTATGTTCCCAGCGGTATGGAGACGCACGCGGAGCCGGTGGAGGTATTTGAAGGCGTGGATGCTCTGCATTGCCTGCCGCAGCTGGAGCGTGTGAAGCGTCTGCTCTGCTCCCTGGGTACGCTGGGAGGTGGTAACCACTTTGTGGAGGTGGATGCCGATACGCAGGGAAACTACTACCTGGTTATCCACTCCGGCTCCCGAAACCTGGGTAAGCAGGTGTGCGATATTTACCAGAAGGAGGCGGTGAACCGCCATGCCGGCTGCGCCGACCGGGCGGAACGCGAGGCTGCTCTCATTGCCGACCTGAAGGCTCAGGGCCGCCAGAAGGAAATAGCCGCGGCCATCATGGCTCAGCGGGCTGCGTGGAATGCGGCTCAGCCCGATATCCCCGCCGACCTCTGCTATCTGGAAGGTGAGGCCCGCGAGCGTTACCTGCATGATATGCGTATCTGCCAGCAGTTTGCCCTGCGTAACCGCGAGGTGATGGCCGATATCATTGTGCGCCGTCTCGGCCTGGAGGTGCAGGATATGTTCCACACCACGCATAACTATATTGACCACGATTCAAACATTGTGCGAAAAGGGGCCATCTCTGCCCGTGCGGGTGAGAAGCTGCTCATCCCCATCAACATGCGCGATGGTTGCATCTACGGCGTAGGCAAGGGAAATGACGACTGGAACCAGTCTGCACCGCACGGTGCCGGGCGTCTCATGAGCCGTTCCCAGGCTTTCCGTCAGCTTTCGCTTTCTGATTTCGAAGCTCAGATGCAGGGCATTTACACCACCTCTGTGACCGCCCGCACTCTGGATGAATCGCCCATGGCCTACAAGGGTATGGATGCCATCCTGAAACATATCGGCCCCACAGTCGATGTGGTGGATATTTTCAAGCCCCTGTATAACTTCAAGGCCGAGGAAGCTGAGCCGTCCTTTAAGCGAAAGAAATAGAGTGAATTAACTACATTTGTGTAAAAAGCAAGATTCAATCTTGTTTTTTACACAAAATTATTTAATTGATTTACAGTAAAGTTTCTGCAGCGTTCAGCTTCTTGGCGGAGGCACGGCCTTTGGCTGCGAGGGCGGGGGCAAAGAGGGAGAGCCGGAACTCGGCTACCATGAAACCGTAGGCAAGCCAGGCGGGGGAATCGGTGTGGCGGTCGTATTCTGCAAAGAAACGCGGGGATACGGCGGCGTTGAGGGCGGCGATGCGCTCCAGCTCCTTGGCTGCGGGCTGCTGGGCAATGCGCTTGATGCGTTCCTGCAGGCCGCGGAGGAAGCGGGAATAATCGGCCAGCTGAGAGGGTTCTGCTGAGGAAAGGAACCAGGGGCGGGTGAGCCACTGCCACTCGCGCTGCACATCCTCGGCAATCTGGGCGCCGAAGCGGTCGCGCCCGGCCACCAGACAATACTGGCGCACGGCGGCATCGGTGGCGGCCAGTTGGTCCCAGAGTTTTCCGAGCGGGCCGGCAATGCGGTCGTACACCGTCTCGCGCATGCGGAGGCAGGCGGCATCGAACTCTGCAGCCGTGCGGGGCAGCGGGGCCGTCAGTGCGGCATCCATGGCGGCATACACCGTATCGTGCAGGTTATTTTTTGGTTGGCTGCCTACCGTGGTGAGGGCCAATCTCGCTTCCATGCTCTTGATGGGGAGCTTCTTGCGGATGCTGTTCAGGAAGTCGCCATGCTTGATGAGAGCCAGGCGGCGCACCGCGCGGCGGTGGTGCAGGGCAGCTTCCTCTGCCGTGGGGAACACATGCAGCTTCACCTGGTCGCCATCCTCGCGCAGGGCGGGGTAGCCGGTGCCGTTGCCTACCTCCACGGTGGCGGGCAGGTCCCCGCAGTCCCAGCGGGTCATGGGGGTGGAGGAGAAAGAGCGGGCTGCCTTCCTGGCAAAGCGCTTCTCCTGGTACTGCGCCAATTTCTCGCGCAGCACATCGGCGTGGGTGCCCAGGGCTAACTCATTTTCCTTATCATCGCACACCCAGATTTTGGTGATGAACTCCGGCGGCAGTTTGCCCATGTCCACCTGGGAGGCATTGCAGAACTTGTTGCTGCGGCGCATGGCGAATTCGGCCAGCGCCTGGGCCAGCGGGCGGTCCGGTTCGCGGTCGAACCAATCCTCCGCAAAGTCATCGGCCGCGGAGCTGATGGGCATGAGGAACATGCGCACATCCTTGGGCAGGGTGCGCAGCAGGATTTCGGCGCGGTCTGCCAGGTGCGCCGGTACCCCCCATTCCGGCAGCCAGTCCGGGAAATCGGCCAGCTGGTCGATGTGCACGCCGATGGTTACGCCGTCATCGGCTTCGCCGGGGGCGTGGCTATAATAAATATCGTATTTCTGCCCGGCGTGCTCGATGGTGTCCGGGTAGAGGTCTGCCCGCACTTCGTCCTCGCCGGGGTACACGCAATCCTCATAGGGCACGCAGAGAATCTTCGGGTTGCGGGGCTCCATCTTATCCCGCCAGCGGCGCAGGGCTTTTTCGGAGCATATTTCGGCAGGAATCACCGAATCGAAGAACCGGAACACGCCCTCCTGGCACCAGATGAGGTCGCGGCGGCGCAGTTTGGATTCCACCAGACGCACCTTGTCGCGCATGGCTTCCAGATGGCGGAGGAAAGGAGCACGGTCTTTCATGTCCTGCGCCATGATGCCATCGCGAATCATGATTTCGCGTGCGGCGGCGGGATTATAGCGGGCGTAGCTCACGCGGCGGCCATCGATGATGGTGAGGCCTCCGCAGGTCACGCGCTCCCTGGCGTGTACCTGGCCACTGGCTTTGTCCCAGGTGGCATCGTAGGCATGGTGGGCGCAGAGCTGCGGGGCAATCTGCTCCACCCACTCGGGTTCCAGCACGGCAGCACGGCGCATGTAGAGACGCGTGGTCTCCACCAGTTCCGCACCCATGAGCCATTCGGCGCGTTTTTTGCGTTTGAAGAGCCCGGAGCCGGGGAAAATGGCAAAATCGCGACCGCCGGCACCGCGGTACACCTTGTCCTCCGGTCGCCAGAAACCGATTTGCAGGGGCGCACCGGCCAGCAGGGCGCGGTGAATCATGTCGGACGTGGCCTGTTTGGCTTCCTCCGGCAGAGCGGGGATGCGCCAGCGCATGGTATCCTGCAGAGCAGAGCCCAGGTCCTGCACCAGGTTGTGCCATTCCACCACGCGGAGGAAGTTTACGAAGTTTTTGGTGCACCACTTGCGCAGCTGGTTGCGGCGCAGGTTGTTGCGTTCCTTGAACTCGAGCGTGGCGCGCCAGAGGGTGAGCATGGAGAGGAAATCGCTGTCCTCATTTTTCCACTGCGCGTGTGCCTGGTCGGCCTGGGTGGCGAATTCTGCCGGACGCTCGCGCGGGTCCATGATGCTGAGACCGGCCACAATGACCAGAACCTCAGCCAGGGCTTTTTCGTGCTCTGCCTCCAGCAGCATGCGACCCAGTCGTGGGTCGAGCGGCAGGCGTGCCAGGCTGCGGCCGGTGGAGGTAAGATGTTTCTGTCGGTCGATGGCGCCGATTTCGCGCAGGGTCTTGTAGCCCTCATTCACCAGGCGGGGACTGGGCGGGTCCGGCAGCGGGAACTCGCCCAGCGGTGGCAGCTTCAAATCGGCCATGCGCAGAATGACGCCGGCCAGGGCGCTGCGCTTGATTTCCGGGTCGGTGAAGGCATCGCGGTTCTCGAAATCGGTTTCTGAATACAGGCGGATGCACACACCCTCTGTCACACGACCGCATCGGCCAGCTCGCTGGCGGGCACTGGCCTGGGAGATGGGTTCCACCTGCAGACGCTGAATCTGGCGCCCGGGCAGGTAGCGGGAAATGCGGGCCAGACCGCTGTCGATTACATAGATAATACCCGGAATGGTGAGGGATGTTTCGGCCACGTTGGTGGCCAGCACAATGCGTCGGCGCCCCTTGGCCGGGTGGAAGATGCGCTGCTGCTCCGCCAGGCCCAGACGGGCAAAGAGGGGCAGAATATCGGTGTGCGGCAGGCCCATGCGCTCCAGCTCAGCGGCGCAGTCGCGGATTTCGCGCTCGCCGGGCAGGAAAATGAGGGCATCTCCCTTGGCATCGTATTCGGAAAGCCACTGCACCGCGCGGCACACGTGGTCGGGCAGTTCTTCCTCGCTGTGGCGCGGGGGCATGTAGTGCATGTCCACATGGTAGGTGCGCCCTTCCACGTTGATGACGGGGGCATCGCCGAAGAATTCGGAGAAGGCGCCGGCATCCATGGTGGCGGAGGAGATGATGAGCTTGAGCTCTGGCCGGCGGGCCAGCAGCAGTTTCATGTAGCCCAGCAGGAAGTCGATGTTCAGGCTGCGCTCGTGCGCCTCGTCCAGAATGATGGTGTGGTACTGCCGCAGGTCACGGTCATCCTGCGTTTCCGCCAGCAGGATACCATCTGTCATAAGTTTGAGCTTTGTATCAGCTCCGGTGCGGTCATCGAATCGCACTTGGTAGCCCACGAATCCGCCTAGCTCACAGCCCACTTCTTCGGCAATGCGGCGGGCCACTGCCACGGCGGCTAGTCGGCGGGGCTGGGTACACCCCAGTTTGCCGCGGCGCTTGCCGGCTACCTCCAGCGCAATCTTGGGCAGCTGGGTGGTTTTGCCGGAGCCGGTTTCACCCACCACCACAATGACCTGGTGCTTGCGCAGAGCCTTGGCAATCTCCTCGCGGTGGCGGGAGATGGGCAAATCCGGGTAGCGGAAGTGTAGGGCGTTATCACTCATGCGGGGCGTGGAATATCAGAATTGTTGCACAGCGCCGCCCGCAAGGCGTGATTTTTCGGCCAGGAACACCATGCGGTGGCCCACGATGCTGTCCTCCAGGGTGGGGCAGCCGGGGGAAGTACGCTCTCCACGCAGCAGGGCAATGAAATCGAGCACGATGCTGCGGTCGCCGCCGCCGTGGGCATCGCCCTGCTGGAAGTCGGACATATCCAGCGTTCTTTCGGTGTAGCCGCCGGGAGCCTCCGGGTCAATTAATCGCACATGGAAGCGCTCGCGCTCGAAATCACCGTGAATCTCGCCGCGGGTGCCGGTTACGTGAATAATGCGGCGGGGCATGGTGGCGCCGCCATTCATGGAGAAAGTGCCGGTGGCACCATCCCGGAAGTGGATGAGCACGGACTGGTGGTCCACGATGTTGATATTGCAGCGGTAAACGCAGCGGCTGAAGGGGTTATCTGGCCAGCTCAGGATGGCTTCCTTCTCCTCATCGCTTTCCGGGCTGCTGTGCGTATCGTGCCACACATTGTTGGCCCAGCGCATGGGGTTTTCAATGTACAGGCGGCGGGCAGAGTAGATGCAATCGCGCTCCAGCGGGCAGTTGTTCAGGCAGTGCGTGCCGGCGCCTTCCGGCGCCTTTTCCTCCTTGAATTGCAGCACGCTGCCCACGCTGGAGATGGTGACGGGGATGTTGTCGCCCATGAGCCAGGACATGATGTCCAGGTCATGGCTGCATTTGGAGAGCAGCATGCCCGAACCGCAGACTTCCTCACGCGCATATTTGCCGCGCACAAAGGAAACGGACTCATGCTGGTAGCCCACCTGGTTGACCATGTGGATGTTGATGACATCACCAATGGTGCCCAGGGCAATCACGCGGCGGAGCGAGCGGTAAAAGGGAGTGTAGCGCAGCACATGGCACACCATCACCTTGCGGCCGGTCTCGCGGGCGCAGTCGATGATGAGGCTGCCTTCCTCATCATTCAGCGCATAGGGCTTTTCGAGCAGCAGGTCATAGCCGTGGCGCAGCAGGGGCAGGGAGGTCTCCACATGCAGCCTGTCCATGGTGCAGTTGATGGCGGCATCGGCAAATTTCGGCACGGCCACCAGTTCCTCTACGGAGGTGAAGCAATGCTCATCCGGCAGGTCGAACATGAGCTGCGCCTGCCTGGTACGCTCCGGGTTGACATCTACCACGCCCACCACATTCAGCAGCTCCGGATTAGTGAGTGCCACGGCGGAGTAGATGGAGGCACGCCCGCCCATGCCCACAATGACGACGCTTATGGGGGATGCTGCCGGTTCCTGTGCTTCGGTGCTCATGGTTTATTTACCCCAGCGGCGGGTGATGCCGCTGTAGGAATCGATGCGGCGGTCGCGGAAGAAGGGCCAGATGCGGCGGTGTGCTTCCAGTGCGGCCAGGTCTACATCGGCGTAAAGAATGGTGCGGTTCTCCACCGGGGCCTTGGCCACAATCTGGCCGCAGTAGTCGGCCACAAAGCTCTGCCCCCAGAAGGTGGTCTCGCCCTCCACACCGCAGCGGTTCACGGCGCAGACGTAGCAGCCATTGGCCACGGCGTGGCCGCGTTGCACTGTTTCCCAGGCGCAGTGCTGGGCAGTGTAAAGCTCTTCTTCCCCGGGAATCCAGCCGATGGCCGTGGGGTAGAACAGAATCTCGGCGCCCTCCATGGCGGTGAGTCGGGCGGCCTCCGGGTACCACTGGTCCCAGCAGATGAGCACGCCGATGCGGCCGAAGCGCGTCTCGAAGCACTTGTAGCCCAGGTCGCCGGGGGTGAAGTAGAACTTCTCCTCGAAGCCGGGGTCCTGCGGGATATGCATCTTGCGGTACAGCCCGAGGAAAGTGCCGTCTGCATCAATGACCCAGGCGGTGTTGTGGTATAGCCCGGTGGCGCGCTTCTCGAAGCCGGCGGCCACGATGACCACGCCCAGCTCCTTGGCGAGCCCGCAGAGTTCATCTGTCCATTCCCCGGGAATCGGGTCGGCTGTGTTGAAAAGCTCGCAATCCTGCGTGCGGCAGAAATACAGCGTGGTGCACATCTCCTGGGTACACACAATCTGGGCGCCGCCGGCAGCGGCTTCGCGGATAGCGAGCATCTGGCGGCGCTTGTTCTCGGCGGGGTCGGCTACAGCTTCCTGCTGAATCAGGGCAATCCTCGGCATGCCGGGATTTTACCATATATCCGCGCGCGTTGCAAGCCTGTGTGCGCGAAATGCGGCATAGTGGTGTTTTTGCCCTTGATTTTTATGCGGGTGGGTGGTATGGTGCCGCGCATGGCTACTGATAAGAAGATCACGATGAAGACCAGCAAGGGCGATATCAACCTCACGGTGTTCGCTTCCAAGACTCCCATGACCGCCGCCAGCTTCCTGAACCTGGCCAGCAAGGGTTTCTATAATGGTCTGACCTTCCACCGTGTGATTGCTGATTTCATGATTCAGGGTGGCGACCCTGAGGGCACCGGCTGCGGTGGCCCCGGCTACAAGTTTGATGACGAGTGCCGCCCCGACCTGAAGTTCACCAAGCCCGGTCTGCTGGCTATGGCTAACGCCGGCCGCACCTGGACGGGGCAGGGTACCAATGGTTCCCAGTTCTTCATTACTCATGTGCCCACCGAGTGGCTGAATGGCAAGCACACCATCTTTGGTGAGGTGCTTTCCGCTGCTGACCAGGATGTGGTGAACGCTGTGCGCCAGGGCGACAAGATTGTGTCCATCGAGATTCACGATGACTGCGCCGACCTCTTCGAGGAGCAGGCTCGCAATATTGAGCGCTGGAACAGCATGCTCAAGAAGTAAAAATCCTTAATCCTGCGCAGGCACCCCGATTCCGGCGGTGCCTGCGTTTCCTTTATATACCCCCTTCTTCTGCATATGGTATTCGCTGTTCAGGATCTGCATATTGAATTCGGCCCGCGTGTGCTGTTTGATTCACTTTCCTTTGTGGTGGAGCAGGGGGACCGCATTGCCTTTGCCGGGCAGAATGGTGCTGGTAAGTCCACGCTCATGAAGTGCATTGTGGGCAGTATGGAGCCGGACCACGGCAAGGTGATGCTGCCGAAACATACTCAGGTGGGCTACCTGCCGCAGGATGGTATTCATATCTCCGGCACGCCGCTGCTGGATGAGGTGCTGGGCAGTGTGGGGAATATCGTGGAGCTGCAGCAGATTGTGGATGAACTTTCTGCCGATTTGCAGAAGCTGGATGCTGCCGCGCCGGAGTACAAGGATACGCTGGAGGAAATCGGCCGCCTGGAGCTGATTCTGCACGACCGCGATGCTACCCGTCTGCGCCCGCGTACGGAGTCGATTCTACGCGGCCTGGGCTTTGCAGATAAAGATTTTACGCGCGATTGCGGCGAATTCTCCGGTGGCTGGCAGATGCGAATTGCGCTGGCCAAGCTGCTGCTGCAGGAGCCGGAGGTGCTGCTGTTGGACGAACCGACCAACCACCTGGATCTGCAGAGTCAGCGCTGGCTGGAGCAGAGCCTGCGCACGTATCGCGGCGCCATCTGCATCATCAGTCACGATGTAGCCTTGCTGGATAGTCTGGTGACCCGCACGATTGCTTTCCACCACGGCAGGGCAGAGGAATACGCCGGCAATTTCTCTTTCTACCTGAAGGAAAGCAAGGCTCGCAAGGAAATCCTGCTGCGCCAGGCCAAGGCCCAGCAGCGCGAGATTGCCAAGACTCAGGAGTTCATTGACCGCTTCCGAGCCAAGGCCACCAAGGCTACCCAGGTGCAGAGCCGTATCAAGCAGCTGGAGAAGGTGGAACTGATTGAGGTGGAAGATGATGATGCTGTGATGAGTTTTCATTTCCCGCCGCCTCCTCCCGGTGGCCACACGGTGGTGAAGCTGGAGAAAGCCTGCAAGGCCTACGGCCCCATCACCTTGCTGAATGGTTATGATTTCACCATGGAGAAGGGTGACCGCATTGCTATTGTGGGCGTGAACGGCAGTGGTAAATCTACCTTTACCCGCCTTATCTCCGGCACTGAGGCGCCGGATTCCGGTGTGTTTTCCTTCGGGCACCACACGCAGGTTGCCTTCTTCTCCCAGACGCACGCGGATGTGTTGAATAATGAGCAGACGGTGCTGGAGTGCGTGGAGGCTGCCGCCAGCCGCGAGACGCGCCCCATGGTGCGCAATATCCTGGGCTGCTTCCTGTTCCGCGGGGATGATGTCTTTAAGAAAATCGGGGTGCTTTCCGGTGGTGAGCGCTCGCGTGTGGCGCTGGTCTGCATGCTGCTCAAGCCGGCTAACTTCTTGATTATGGACGAACCGACCAACCACCTTGACTTCCAGAGTCAGGACGTGCTGCAGCGTGCTTTGGCAGAGTATCCCGGTTCGTACTGCATTGTGTCTCATAATCGCCAGTTCCTGGACCCCATTGTGAACAAGGTGCTGGAGTTCCGCCCCGATTATGCGCCGCGCCTGTTCTATGGCAATGTGAGCGCTTATCTGGAGACGGTGGAGGCTGAGGAAAAACGCCTGAAGGCTGCCGCTCAGCAGCAGAGCGCGGTCACGCCCGCTGGCCAGGCTCAGAGCGGTAACCGTAAGGATGCCCGCCGTGCCCGCGAGCTGGCCCGCCAGCAGCGCAATAAGGTGCTCAAGCCGCTTCAACAGGAGTTGGAACAGGTGGAGTCGGATATTGCCGAAAAGGATGAGCGCAAGGAGCTTATTTCTGCTGAGCTGGAGAATCCGGCCAATATGAGCGATAATCAGAAACTCATGGAGCTTACCCAGGAATACCAGCAGCTGGAGCGGGAAAGCGAGGCTCTTTATACCCGCTGGGAGGAGCTTAGTGAGGAAATTGAGCTCAAAACGGCCGAATTAGAAGCAGAGTTCGGAAATTTGGGCTGATAATTGTGTCATAATGCAGAAAAAGTGTTGCCAAGATGGTGACACGGGTGAAATTGCGTGTATAATAGGCACGCAATTTTGCCAAACACTTGACAAAATGTGTAAAGGGTGGAGTATGCCCTTAATTCTATCCACTGTTATGTCGACTCCCAAGAAAGATTCCGCCAAAACCCCTGCCAAAACAGCTAAGAAGCCTGTTGCTGCCAAGAAGGCAACTGCTGCCAAGGAAAAGGCTGCAGATGTTGTGAAGACAGAGGGAAAGAAGGCACCTGTTGCCAAGTCTTCCGCCAAGGTTGAGAAGAAGCCTGTTGCCAAGCCTGAGACGGTTCAGACTCCTGCTGCTGAACCGGATGTGTTCGATGTGATGATGGGGCTGGTTCCGGAGGCTCCGGTGGCGCCTGTAGAGGAACTGCCTGAATCTGAGGATGAACAGTCTCACTCTCAGAAATCCAAGTCGAAGGAAAAGAAGAGCAAGCATTTTACTCCGCAGATGACTGCTGCGGAGATGAATGAATTCTTTGCAGATGACGCCACGCTGAAGGCTGCATTCAAGCTGCTTCTGGCCACAGCCAAGAAGAATAATGGCTTTGTGACCTCTGAGGATATTGAGAATTCGCTTCCGCCGGATGAGACGGAGGATGATGATCAGGCCCGTCTGTTCGAACGCCTGCATGAAGTGGGTGTAGAGGTTCGTGATGAGGCGGAGTATGCCGTTAAGCCGCTTTCTGCAGAGGAACTCACCTCCAAGGATGGCCGCCTGGTGAACAGCCCGGTGGTGCAGGAGAAAATTAAGGAGCTTATTCGCCAGGCTCAGGAACAGGGTTACCTGACGTACGATGATATTAATGATGTGCTGCCGCATGATGTGATTGATCCCTCGGATTACGAGGAAATCATGGAGCGCCTGCGCGGTATGCAGTTCGATATCATCGATGCTTCCGATGTGGATACCTACGGCGAGCGCCAGCGCCTGAGCGAAAATGGTGAGGAAGACGAGGCCGAGAAGATGGAGGCCAAGCTGGATATTCTTGATGACCCGGTGCGTATGTACCTCAAGCAGATGGGTCTCAAGGATCTGCTTTCACGCCAGAAGGAAGTGGAGATTTCCCGCAAGATTGACCAGGCTGAGGAGGATTTGCAGCGTTATCTGCACCGCTTCGGTGTGGTGGCTATTTACTACTGCGACACCGCAGACAAGGTGCAGCACAATGAGGAGCGCTTTGACCGCGTGGTGGTTGATAAGAATATCGACCGCCGTGATAAGTACCTGAAGGAGCTGCCTCCGCTGGTGACGAAGGTGATGACCCGCCACGCAGAAGCTCAGGCTGCTTATGCCCGCCTGTGCTCCGCCCGCAAGCGCAAGAAGTCTGTGGCTGGCCCGCAGAAGGAATTTGAGGATAAGCTGGAAGTGCTTACCAGCCTGTATGCCGGCTTCTCCTTCAAGGGTAAGGTGTATGAGGATTTTGTGAAGGAGCTTCGCGATCTGCGCGTACGCATCAAGAAGGTGCTGCGCCAGCGTGAGGCTGACCCTGAGAACCCGCTTTACCGCGATGCTCTCAAGGAGTTTGAGATGGAGCTCTGGATGCCGATTCCTCAGTTCCTGGATAACTACAAGCTCATGAGCCAGAGCATGAAGGATGCTGAGAACGCCAAGCGCGAGATGATTGAGGCAAACCTTCGTCTGGTGATTTCCATTGCCAAGAAGTACACAAACCGTGGCCTTGCATTCCTGGACCTCATTCAGGAGGGTAACATGGGCCTGATGAAGGCTGTGGAGAAGTTTGAATACCGCCGTGGTTACAAGTTCTCTACCTATGCCACGTGGTGGATTCGCCAGGCCATTACCCGCTCCATTGCAGACCAGGCCCGTACGATTCGTATCCCGGTGCACATGATTGAGACGATTAACAAGCTCATGCGTGTGCAGAAGAAGCTGGTGCAGGATTTCGGCCGTGAACCCACGCCGGAGGAGATTGCACAGGCTCTGGCAGAGGAACCCAATAAGGGTGCTATCATGTCGGTGGAGAAGGTGCGCAGCGTGCTCAAGATGGCTCAGCAGCCCATCTCCATGCAGCAGCCGGTGGGTGATTCCGATGATACCTCCTTCGGTGACTTCCTGGAGGATAAGAGCGCGGAAAACCCCATGGATGGCGCTTCCTACAACTCCCTGCGTGATAAGATTGGCGATGTGCTCAACACACTCAACGCCCGCGAGCGTCAGGTGATTGAGCAGCGTTTCGGCCTGCGCGATGGTAATCCCCGCACCCTCGAGGAGGTGGGCCGTCAGTTCAATGTGACCCGCGAGCGTATTCGCCAGATTGAAGCCAAGGCGCTTCGCAAGCTTCGTCATCCTACGCGTATCAGCAAAATTAAGGGCTACCTGCCTGATTCTGCAGAAAGCTGAACCAGCGTGGATTAGCCTGTTTCAAACGGCGGTTCCCTGAAAAGGAAACCGCCGTTTGCTATAAAAATCTCATGTGTCCCCAAGGAATGCTGCTCCAAATGGGAGTTTGGCGGGCAACTGTTTTTTTGTCGGAGCGAGGGACTTTAGTCCCTCATCGCTTGTGTTTTCGGGACTGAAGTCCCGAGCTCCGAAAGATTTGAGCCCCCGACAAATCGCCATCTTTGGCGGATAAAAAGGGGGTAGACGCCAAAACGGTGTTGATAATGCAGTCAATTGTGAAATCTTTGGGACACATGTGATAAAAAATGGACATGGACTCACTTTTAGAGTGACTTTCCCTCCTGGATTTGCTAGTATGGTTGCACTTGCTATGAATGGCTTTATATCTCGTACTGTGCTCTTCTCTCTGGTGTTATCTGCGGCATCTGCGTTGACTCCTCATGCGCTGGCTCAGGAAGCCGGTGGCAGTTCGGTTGCTGCTGCAGAAACGGCTCAGCGCCAGCAGTCTGTGCGAGATGCCATGCAGAAGGTGCAGGAGGCCAGAACGGCTTACTCCGCAGGCCGTTACAGCGATGCTGTGGAACTGTACCAGGAGGGCCTTGCCCTGGTGGCCAAGGCGCCGGCTTCGGAGAAACTGGTGAAGTTTATCAAGGATAGCCTGGCGGATGCCCTGGTGGCCAAGGCGATGGATTACCGCAAGGTCGGCCGTACGGATGAGGCTGTGGAGTTTATTCAGGAGGCTCTGGAGGTGTCTCCCGGGCATAAGTTTGCCAGGCATGAGCTGGAGAAAACGCTGGACCCGGCGCGCACGAATCCGGCTCTCAGCCCGAAGCATGTGGCCAATGTTGAGGAGGTGAGCCGTCTGCTTTCTCTGGCGTATGGTTATTATGAACTGGGCCTTTTTGACAAGGCTTATGATACTTTTGAATCTGTCCTGAAGATTGATGCTTACAATACAGCGGCTCGCCGTGGTATGGAGAGTGTTCAGAAGCGTCGTCAGGAATATTATAGCGAAGCTCGGGATTCGGTTCGCTCCAAGGCTCTTGCTGCGGTTGATGCCGCATGGGAGGAACCGCTTCCCGTGGAGGAAACGGTGGGCGAGTATGCCGCCACCGAGGCCGGCAAGGCGCTGCGTCCTGATGCTGAAACGGAGAAATCCATTGCAGAGACGCTCAAGAGCATGGTTCTGCCGCAGATTGCCTTTGATGGAGCTTCCGTTCAGGATGTTATTGATGCGCTGCAGGGGCAGATTGCCCGTTTCGAAGCCCAGGGGCAGAAAGCGGTGCGCAAGATTAATCTTGTCGCCAGCTTTGGTGCGCCCGACTCTGCTGCCTACCAGAATGTGATGGCGCGCAAGGTGAATCTGAACCTCGAGAATATTTCGGTGGCTGATTTGCTTGACCTGCTGGATCGCCAGCTGGATATTATGCATTACATCTCTCCGCTGGGTGTGGTGCTTTCCTGCTCCGGGCGTGATTTCGGCCCCATTGAGGAGCGTGTATATTCCGTCCCGCCTCACTTTTTTGATGCTCCTTCCTCCTCTTCCGATGATGATGAGGACGATGATGACTTCTCTTCCGCCTCCAGGGTGGCGGTAAAGCGTCTTAACCCGGTAGTGGCGCTCAAGGAAATGGGAATTTCTTTCCCGGAGGGTGCCAATGCTCGTTATGATGCTGCCAGCCGACTGCTGACAGTGCGTAACACGGTGTTCAACCACCAGGAGATTGAGGAGCTCATTTCCATGCCGTTGGAAACGCAGCGGGCCGTTGTGCTCAATGTCATTGCCATGGAGGTGAATGAGACCGATTTGAATGAATTAGGTTTCGAGTGGTTGTTCAATTTCAATCTTGGCCCGAAGGCTCTGTTTGGCTCTGGTACTAAGGAGGAGGTGTTGTCGGATATCGCGGCGGTGCCGGTCATGAATGTGGATTTCAGTATGCCCAAGACGTCCTACTCTGCCACAGAGGGGCTTCGCTCTGGTAGTCAGGTGTTTTCGGCTGACAATATCTCCGCTTTGATTTCAGATGGCCGCGTGAACTTCAATAATGCTAACCAGAAAGCACCGGGTATTCTTTCTTTCCGTGGTATCTGGAATTCGGGCGATGTTACCATGATTATGCGCGGTGCTGCTCAGAAGAAGGGGACTGATATCATGACTAATCCCCGCATTATCATGAGCCCGGGGCGCGATGAACAGGTGGTTTTCGCCAATGTGGACGAAATGTTCTACCCGGAAACGTATGCCGAACCTCAGATTGGCACGATGCAGATCAGCCTCGGTTCAACGGCAAATAGTGATACCAATCTTCAAGGCTCTGCCACGGTGGCTACTGCTGCTCACCCGGAGGAGTTCACTCGCTTTGGTTTGTCGGAGGACCAGGTGGGTGGTATCGGTTCCGTGGTGCAGGTGCACAGTGCCTCCGTATCTCCGGACAACCAGCACGTCACCCTTGCGCTTACTGTGACGCTTAACGAATTTGAGGGGTTTGTGAACTGGGGTACTCCCATTCAGTCCGTACTGATGACGGAAAAGGCAACGGAAGGCGTCAAGATTACGCTTACAGAAAACCATATCCTCAAGCCTGTATTCAAACGCCGCATGGAGAACACCAAGCTTACAGTGGGCACGGGCTCAGTGGTGGTGATAGGCGGCCTGAAGGAGATGCGCTCCGTGCGTTATGAGGACAAGTTGCCGGTGTTGGGTGATTTGCCCATGGTGGGGCGCTTTTTCCGCTCGGAAGGTGAGGAAAAGGTGCGAAAGGCTTTCCTGATGTTTGTCAAGGTGGATATTGTGGACCCGACGGGACGCAGTTTCGGAACCGGTGAGCGGCCTTCTGAGCTTACCGATTAAGAGAGAGTGATATCATGGTCGCATACGACGATAAATACGAAGATGATGGAGAGAACCTGACACAGGTTCGCAGTATAATCAAGCACCTCAACGAGGATAAACCCTCCCAGGAGCGGGGGCGTGAGGTGGTGGTGCGAGCGGATGGAACAAAGGTTGTTCGCATCCGGAAAAAGCGTAAGGTGATGCTGACCTCTGCCGATAAACGGCGCAAGGGGCGGCGGCAGGCTCTGCTTTTCCTGGGGGCGATATTGGCTTGTTTCCTGGTTGCTGCAGGTTTCCTTGCCTTCCGCATGGCGACCATGTCCAGTTCCTCTTACATGGAGCAGAAACGCTCTGAGTTGCAGCAGCTCTGGGGAGCTTCCGGTGTGCAGTTTGAAGGTGCCGCTCTGGATGGTACCTCCCTCTGCCTGAACAATGTTGTTGTGGAATTCCCCGAGGGCAGCATGCTGCAGCGGGTAGAGCTCAGCGGGGTGCAGGCGAGCCTGGAAATCATGAGCTTTGTCAGCGGGCGGTTGACGAGCAGTGCCCTCAGTGTGGAACGGGCGCTGCTGATCATGCGCAACGGCAGAAACATGGAGATGCCTCTTCAGCAGGGGAGGGATCTCTGGCGCTTCTCGCGGGTGGATTGCAAGGATTTCTCTATCGTCTATGTAGATGCAGATCAGGCTCCTGTGAACCTGAAAAACTCAAATGCCTACATGTATTACCCGAGCCGCGACCGCTCTGCCAGTGTTGTGATGCTTCGTGGCGGTTCTCTGGATATCAAGGGCTGGAAAACTCTGCGTATTGCAGAGGGTAAGGCCCATGTATCTGTGCGGGGAGTGGAGGATTTTTCCCTCAGCGGCACGACGGATGCCGTCAGCGATGAGACGGAGCAGCGTCGTACCTCTCTCTCCATGGCAGGTAGGATTGCCCAGGGGGCTGCCATGGTTGGCCCCTTTGCTGTAGAGGCGGAGAATATGAGCCTGGCCGATTTTACGGATGGTCGGGTAGAGGGCTTCCTTACCGCTCGTACCACTGGCGTTTCCCATGGTAAGCTGGACGGCAAATTCACGGTTTCTTTTGCTGAAGCCGGGGCTCCTCTTTTCTCTGGTGACCTGCATCTCAAGAATATCTATCTGAGCTCATTCCCGGCTCTTATGGCTATTACAGAGCATATAGAGCATGGTAAGCGCCGCCTGTATAACCCCATCATGCTGAATCGTGGCTATGTGCGCCTGGCCCATAAGGATTCTGCTCTGGTTGTGGAGGTGCCTGCGGGGGCTCTGGCTGAGCGCGATGTCGCCACTCTGCGTGGACGTATTGTCCTGAGCTCTACCAATGATTTGTCGGGTGAGCTCCATTATGGTATTCCGAAGGTTCTGGCCCGTGTGGAGTACCCGGATGGTCAGCCTGACCCCATTTTCCACCAGCAGGGTGAATGGGCTGTGCTGAGCACCAATCTGCGTGGCCGTGGCAACATGCCAGGGGATGATATGGCTGAGGTGGAGGCCCGGGCTGCCATTGCGCGTCGCGACCGCCCGGCACGCATTCCGTTTGACCAGATTGATGTGAATCGTATGGTGGAGCAGCTGCCGCAGTCAATGGCTCCTGCGCAGAATACGCAGCCGGTGCAGCATGCTCAGCCGGAAGTGATTGACCAGCCGATTCAGCAGACGGCTCCTCTGTACTCTCCCCTGGAGTCCACCCCTAATCCTTTTGAGACCAGCGAGGATCCGTTTGCTCCTTCCACCCCGTTCTAACCCCGTTCTATAGAGATAGCTGTGAGCAAAGGCCTGGAAAAGCGTTCGAAGTGGTGGACACGTCCGGTGGGGCATGTGGTGTGGTTTTGCATAACCCTGGTGTGTGCCACCCTGCGCAAGCGCATCATCGTGCGTGGTGAGTCTCAGGATATTGTGGGAAAGAAGCAGTGCGTTATTGCCTTGTGGCATAACCGCACGTTCACGCCCTGCTATGTGTACCGTTACAATATGCCTAACGCAGTGCCCATGAGCATGCTGACCAGCGCCAGCAAAGACGGCGCCTTGCTTTCCACTGTGGCAGAGGATTTCGGCATGACCACCGTTCGTGGCTCCAGTCACCGCCGCGGTGTGGCCGGCTTTCGCGATATGCTGCGCGCTCTGGCAACTGGCTGCTGCATGTGCATCACCCCGGATGGCCCCAAGGGGCCGCGCTACAGTGTGCGCGCCGGCGTGGTGCGCCTGGCTTCGGTTTCCGGCCTGCCGATTCTGCCGCTTTGCATCGATATTCCCAACTGCTGGCGCATCTCCAAAGCCTGGGATGGCTTTGTGATTCCCAAGCCCTTTTCCAGGATTACCGTGCTGGTGAAGGAACCCATCTACGTGCCGGCAGATATGGATGATGACACCCAGGCGGAGTATGTGGAAAAGCTCAAGGAGGCTCTTGCCTGCGGCCGCCCCGATTTTGATTTCAACGAACATTAATCAGAGAATGACCCCCACCCTTATAGACGGAAAAGAAGTCGCCGCCCGCGTGCGCGAAGGTTTGCTCAAGGAGATTGCCGAGCTGAAGGCTCAGGGGAAGACTCCCGGCCTGGCTGTGGTGCTGGTGGGTGAGGACCCCGCCTCCCAGGTGTATGTGGGCTCCAAGGTGAAGGCCTGTGCAGAGCTTGGCATCTATTCCCAGAAATGGGCATTGCCCGCTGAAACCACCCAGGAGGAACTGGTGAAGCTGATTCACCAGCTGAACGCCGATGACCGCATTCATGGCATCCTGGTGCAAAGCCCGCCTCCGCCTCATATCGATGAGGAAGCCGTCATTCTGAACATCGACCCCCGCAAGGACGTGGACGGTTTCCACCCCGCCAATGTGGCCAAGCTTGTGCTGGAGGATGCCGAGGGCTTTGTGCCCTGCACCCCGCTGGGCTGCATGGAGCTGCTGAAAGCCTACGGAATCGAAACCGCCGGTAAGCATGCCGTGGTCATCGGCCGCAGCATGATTGTCGGTAAGCCCATGGCCAACCTCCTGGTGGCAAAGAATGCCAACGCCACCGTCACCATTGCCCATTCCCGCACCAGGGATTTGCCCGGCCTCTGCCGCACGGCCGATATCATCGTGGCTGCTGTAGGCCGCCCCGAAATGGTGAAGGCTGACTATGTGAAGGACGGCGCCGTGGTGCTCGATGTAGGCATCAACCGCATTGAGGATGCCACCCGCCCCCGCGGCTACCGCATCGTAGGCGATGTCGATTTTGAGGATGTGAAGAGCAAGTGCTCCTACATCACCCCCGTGCCCGGCGGCGTAGGCCCCATGACCATCGCCATGCTCATGGCAAATACCGTAAAGGCCTGCCGCCAGCTCACTCGCTGAAATATCGCGTGCTCGGCCCGCGATATTCTCTCAGCCCCCGTTCACGGGGGCTGATTGGTTTCAAAATCCCCTGAGCAGCAAAGCTGCGCACACGCATCCAATACGGTAGGCGCTTACCTTACTGTTCTGATATATGCTATAAAAAGCGGCACACCGTATTCGGTGTGCCGCTGCTTGATAATGCTTTGCGAGAGCCACCCCTTAGAAGGTGTAGCTTGCGCCCACGTTCAGGCGATGCTCTCTGGAGTCATCCATTGAGTTGAATCCGTAGTTGGCAGAGGCGCTCCAGCGGTCGCTCACACGGAAGGTGGCACCGGCTTCGATGCCTACGCCCTGACGACCGGGGTTCTCTCCATTGCCGCGCAGCCCTTCCATCTCGATGACCGGGTTGCTGCGCACCATGTCGTTCATGTAGCGGATTTCACCGTTCAAGACCAGTTTTTCGCAGCCGGGTTTTACAATGCCGCCCTTGGCTGTGCGCACACCGGGTGTACCCCATGCCACGAAGCGGGCACCCACGCCGATTTCACCACGCAGGTTCTGGATAGAACCGGTCTTCACTCCATCAACCGTGTCGGAATTGCTGGCGAAGTATTCCAGACCGCCGAATACGCTCATGCACAGGCGGTTTGTCACCTTCTTGTTCCAGTTCAGACGGGTGTTGAGCTGCAGGCTGTCCTGCTCCCATTCCACACCGGCACCTTCGGATTCGGTGATGCCGTATGCAGCCACCCAGTCCAGACTCAGGCAGCTGGTGGAGCTGAGCTTCTTGAGCCCGTGCTCACCGTACAGAGCCACGTAGGAGCCGGTCTGGTCAATCTGGCGGAGACCGGTGGGCTGTACCTCGGCCTCAGTGTAACCGAGGGCGATACCCACGCTGCTGTTTGCACCTACCTTCATGTCAGCACCCACAGCGGCGCCTTCCAGGTCGATATCGGAGCCATTGAGGTCGGTGTTGCCACCGAGCACGGCGGCCCAGGCGGTACCGCGCCCATTGGCAATGCAGCCGGTGTTGGTGCGCTGACCGCGCACGGCATTCACCACGGCGCGGCTGGTGGTGGCAATACCCAAGTTGCTCACGGTGAGAGCATTTGCGATATTCTGGTTGAACATGGCGGTGAGCACCAGGCTGTTCCCCTGCTGCAGCACGTAGGTGCCGTAACCATTGGTCAGCACGACGGTGCCGGTGGCGGGGGCATCGATGCCACCTTTGGCGGTCAGGAAAGGCACATCCTTCGTGGTGGCACCATTCAGCACGATGCTGGTGCCTTCACCCATGGTCAGGCTGCCGGTGATGTTCAGAACTGCACCGTCGTTCAGGATGATGCTGCCGCCATTGCGGGTGATGACATCGGCTGCAATGCGGCCAGTAGCGCCGGAAGTCATCTCAATCGTGGAGACCGTGAGGGTGTCGTCCGCCTTTGTGATGGCGCCGGTACCAGCCAGTGTCAGGGTGTTGGCTGTCGTCGGGCCTACCAGTTCCAGTTTGCAGCCTTCCACGGCTGTGATGTTGCCGTTGTAGTTGGAAGCGCCGGTGATGGTACAACCGCTCACCACGATGTTGTTGCTCACATTCTGGTCGTTCAGATCAAGCGTAGCACCGGCGTCCAGCTTCACCTCAGAGTTGCCCAGAGCAGAGGCAGAATCCACCACCAGTGTGGTGTTCTTACCAGCAATCTCTGTGACTCCGGTGTAGGAGTTATCGCCGGAAAGGGTGGTGGTGCCGCTACCGATCTTCACCGTTGTGTCGCCGGCAATCTGACCGCTTACCTTGACATCACCCTTAGTCTCAATCGTGCCGCCTGTGGACAGTACGTTCTCGGCATCGGCGTCAACAATCAGGGTGCCGTTGCTGCTCATATCCACGGTTTGGGTCTGGCCGCTGCTCATGCTCTGAATATCGCTCATGGAAGCAGTGTGACCATCTTCCGCAATGTGGTAGGTGCTGTAGTCCAGCACACCAGCCTTACCGGAAGCTGCCAGATGCAGTTCTTCACCATCCTTGGAAACGGTGGTGCCATCGGCAACATTCAGAGAACCGCTTTCACCGTTTTCAACCACCGTAATCACGGTGCTGCCGTCGCGGAAGAAGCCATTCTTGCCTTCCTCGCCGGATACATTGACGCGGGTGTCTGCTTCATTGCCTGCTGGGTCAATATTGTTGCCGTCGTAGGTACCGCTGATTTCCAGCTTGCCGCTGTTCTGAATGGTGCCGGGGAGCACAGCAGATACGCCATCGGCGGTGGTCAGTGTGGTGGTGCCGCTGGTGGTCAGCGTGCCGGTGCCAAGGGCGGTGTCGCTGCCGAGCGTTACCTTGGAGTCATCTACATTGGTACCACCGGAGTGGCTGTTGTCACCGGAAAGCGTGGTCTCCTTGCCTGTGATATCAAGGGATACCGAGTCGCCGCTGGGTGTGTCGACGATGTCCTGGGGTACGTCGCCGCCTTCCTCGGGAATGACAATTTCCGTCACGCGGGTCAGAGAACCGGTCACATACATGTCGCCTTCCAGTGTGGTCCACTGAAGGTCAGATACGTTCCAGAGCAGGGTATCAATTCCGCTGTAGCTGATGCTGCTCTGCATGGAGGAGTCTGCCCCTGCACCGGAGGCAATCAGGATGTTCAGTGCCGTCTCCTTCTGACCGGAATCGTTAACGCCGTCGAGATAGCTATCGGTGAAGATAACTTCCACATAGGAACCTTCTGCCATGCTCAGCGTGCCGGAGGTCAGGGTGATGGGGGCTGTGGTGCTGTCGCTTACTTCCAGCGTCAGTGTGGTGCCTGCACCCAGTGCGAGAGAGCCGGCGCTGATGCTGTTCTTATCATTCAGCTGAATAGAGCCGTTTTCAATGGTGACAGTCCCTGTGGAGGTGATGGTGTTGTTGCCACCGAGGTTCAGCGTGTTGATGCTCATGTCACCGCCGGTGAGGGTGGCACCGCTGGTCATATCAAGAGTGCTGAGATTGGCTGCGCCCTCCAGTGCCAGGCTTTTGCTTGCTGTCACCGTGCCAGTTACTTTGCCGGCGTTCTTGATGGTGGCTGATGTGGCCTGAATATCACCGGTGGCGGCAGCGTTGTTCAGGTCGAGAATGGCGCCCTCGGTCATCTCAATGCCTGTTGTCACGGAGCCGGCTGCGTCGGTCATGGCCAGTTCTGCTCCGTCGAGCTTCATTGTGCCGCTGCCTGTGATGCTGGTGGCACTGCTGGCTGTTTCGCCCTTGGTCAGCGTCAGTTCTGCGCCTTCTGCAATCGCCACATCCGTACCTTCGCTGGCGGCATTCATCTGGCTCAGGGTGACATCAGCATTCACGGCGATATCCGTGAAATCTGCCACTTTGTATTCCTTGTCGCCGGTGTAGCTGCTGTCGACGGTCAGAGTGCGGTCGCCGCTGACCTCGGAATCAATGCCGCCGCCGTAGATGGTGCCGGTTACTTCTGTACCATCGTTGCTGATAGTGATGGCGGTTCCCTCGTTCACCACGTCGTTCATGCCGGCGCCGTAGACGCTTCCGTCGACCGTGCCGCCGGAAAGCTCAACCTTCGTTGCTCCCTTTACTGTGGGGGCAGGACCATCGGCAATCTTGGGAGAGCCGCTGCCATCGCCGCCAGCGTACACGTTGCCGGCTACTGAGCCGCCTTTAATGGCTACTTCTGTTGCACCTGTAAATGTATATACATTGGAAGAGCCGGCGATGATGTCGCCTGTTACCTCTGCTTCACCGTCAACTGTGACGCGTACGGTGCCATCTACCGAGAATCCTGAACCACCAGCGCCTTGAATGGCTGCTGTTTCTCCTGCCAATCCACCAACGGCTCCACCTGTGACGGCAATATTCACATCGCCACTCACGGCTGCAGGGTTGCTGTTCCAGAAAGCATCAATGGCATCCTGACCGGCTTTGATGACTGCCGGCAGGTAGGTCTTGTATATGCCGGAATTAGAGTGACCGCTGTGACCACCGCGAATCTGACCGACTTCGCCGCCTGTTACGTTGATGTTAATGTTCTGGCGCTGGGAATCCGGGTCGCTTTCCTGACCATAGTTGGCTTTGTAACCGAAAGATTCGTGATTGTACCCAGGGTTGGTGCCCAGGACATCGCGGTCGCGGTTCACGCTGGATGCATAATAGGTTCCGCCGACGATGCATTCTGTATCACCACCATTCATGTTGACGGTTACATCTCCTTCAAATGCGTTGCCGCCTACACCGTAGCCACTGAGATACTGCAGACCGGTGCCACCATTCATGGTGACTATGGCGCTGCTGAATTTCTCCATGGGGGCGTTGCCATCATCATCCCAGCCGGATGCTGCACCAATTGTGCCTACTGCGCAGGGTTTAGTCTGGTAGGTTCCGTACATATAATAGCTGGACAAGTCGCCGCCATTGACGGTGACATTGGCAACTCCTTCCTTGGAATTGTCAAATGTTACCTGTTCTGTCTGGGCGTATACTTGTGTGGCTGCTACTGCAGCCAGTACGGCTACAAGCAATTTTTTTGGTAAGTGAAATTTCATAGTTCAATCAGAGTTAGTTTGTGTTTTTTCAGAGCCAGAGTCGTGTGAACTCATCTGCACTCGCTTATTATTTTATAACTTTTATTTTGAGATGTACAGTAAAAAATGTTGCAAGCTGATAAAAAACACACGTCAAAGGGTTCAACGTCAAGGAGATTTTTTCATTACTTCGTACCTCCCTCCTCGAACTTCGTACTTCCGGATGCTACGCTGCTAATTATCTGTCAATCTTGTGTTTATCATAACTCGCTTTCGGAATCCGTAAGTCAAGCACACAAACTGTTATAATCAAAGAATTATCACAGAGTGGGTACTGCTTCCCATTTAAGATGGATATACGTCCTGTCATAGATAACACATTGGGAGTATAGTGTTGCAAAATTTACTCTTTACGGATTCCGAAGGCGTAGGATGTGGCCCGGCTCGCAATAATTTTTCCTCTCTATGAAACTACACCTTCCAGTCCGTTTATTCCAATCTGTTCTTGTCTGTCTTCTTTCTGTTTGTTTTACAGTTGGCAGCGGTGTGGCATGGGCTGATTTAACACTCACAGAACAGGAATCCGTCACCATCGACTATGCCGATACTATCACAGTGCCGGAAGTCGACGGTGAGCTCCGCCTGCTGGGTGGAACTCAACTGAATCTGGAAAATTGTGGCGCGGGTGATGGCAAGACGTACTCTCTCTTCACCGGAGTATCTGAACTGCTCGACGCTCAAGGCAACGCCATCACCCTCGATTCCTCCAATAACGCCATATCCAACTATTTCGACACCACCCAGCCAGGCACCGGCTTCTGGGAAGATGCCATCTTGCAACTCTCACCCACAGGAGAGTTACAGCTCGTCCGCCACAATGAAACGGTAAAAGATGCGCAGGAAATCACCGAACGTCAGGAGAATGGTGCTGATTATCGATACTACGAGGGTATCACTTGCGCCAATATCAAAACGAGCGACAACGAAGGTGATGCTTACGGCGGCGCGATTTATGGAGGAGATAACAGCATTATGATGTTGAGCAATAATGGGAGCGTGACCTTCAGCGAAAATGAGGCAACAGGCAAAAACGCCTACGGCGGGGCGATTCATGGAGGCACTTCCAGCACCATCACGCTGAGTGATAACGGCAGCGTAACCCTCATCTGGAATGAGGCGGGATCCGCTTCTACATCATACAACACCTACGCCCGTGGCGGCGCGATTTATGGGGGAGATAACAGCACTATAACGCTGAGCAATAACGATAGTGTGAGATTCAGCGGAAATTCGGCTTCCAGCGGCGGCGCGATTTATGGGGGCACTTTCAGCATCATTACACTGAGCGACAACGTTCTCGTGTTCTTCGGCGAAAATACCGGAGGCGCAATTCGAGGGGGCGACGTAACGCTTAGTGGCAACGGTAACGTGAGCTTCAACGGGAATACCAGCGGCGGCGCAATTCGAGGGGATGATGTAACGCTGAGTGACAACGTCAGCGTGATTTTCAGTGAAAATTCGGCCTATTTCTTAGGCGGAGCGATTCATACACTTGGTAATTTGAGTATTTGCAACAATGACTCGGTACTCTTTGAAAAGAATGCGGAAAAATCCGAAGAAAATTACAAACTCCGAAGCATCCAGGCTGGTGGCAGTGGAGTCGTAATTTCTCTCGCAAGCGCAGCGGGTAAGAGCATCGAGTTCCGCGATTCGGTGTACATACTCTCCGGTAGCATGGTAAATCTGAATGCCGATTATGGCGACATGGAGCAGACGGGGGATATCGTCATCACCGGCAAGTTTACGGAAGAGCATTTAAACTCTATTATGGAAGCAGACAACGCCGGACGTACAGCCAGGGTGGGTGAAATTCTAAACTCCCGTACGACGCTCATTCTCGCCATGACCAATCTGTATGGCGGGCGACTGCGAGTGGAAGACGCTGCCATTTTCAGAGGGTATGGTATTACAGCTGCAGAGGATTCTAACGCTAGTGTTCTGGTGCAGAATGCGGTGCTGGAGCATGGAGGCTACAACCTCACGTTCCATAGCGGCACTAACTTGGAGCTTATCGGCAGTAATACTATCAGCGGCACGGTGCAAATGCTGGCTGGCAGCAACTTGGTACTGGATGTCGCCGCAGGCAAAGGTTCTAATGACATCCTGGGGGGGCTGCAATTCGGTGAGGGTTGCACCTTTACTCTGAATCAGGGCAACACCAGTTTCGACAGCAATGAGGTGCTGCTTTATGTAAGCGAGGGAGTATCCGGCTGGGAGAGTGTACAAACAGAACTGTCGGATGGAAGTCCTCTTTCCTGGGTGGAGAATTTGCTTGTTTACAATTACGATGAGGACTCCTTCAATTATTATTACAATGGGACAGTCGATTTTGCGAGTGGGCAATATGGAAAAATCGGACTACACCACTACGATTCCCTGAACTTCAAGGGATTTTCATCTTCCTCAGGCAAGGCAATTTCAGGTTCAAAAATCACGCTGCACAACAATGGGAGCGTGACATTCAGCAGCAATACAGCATCTTCCACTGGTGGGGCAATTGCAGGCTCGGAAGGCTCCACCATAACGATGCGGGACAACGAAAGTGTAGCGTTCCGGCAGAATACCGTCGCGCCCGAGGGAGAAACAAGCAGCAATGCCTATGCACAGGGCGGTGCCATCTATGCATTTGGCGCAACTCTTCAGTTTGACAACAACGGCACCCTTCTTTTTGAGGAAAATAACGTTCGCGCCGAATTTGTCTCTGAAAACTACATCTACGCTTACCTCAACGGTGGTGCCATTACCGGCGGCGACGTCACTCTGGATACTAATAAAACGGTAACATTCTCGGGCAATAGTGTCGTATCAGCCCAAACAACCAAACAGGACGTTTCAGAAAGCGTAGAAGGCGGAGCCATATCCGGCAACTCCATTCAGCTGTACAATAACGAAACGCTGCAATTTCTGAACAATGCGGCTTCGGCAGAAGCAAAGGATTCATTCAATTCCATACACAGCAATGCGCTGGGTGGCGCTATTTCAGGTAAGCTGACGCTGAAAGGGAACAAGAATGTACTTTTCTCCCAGAATGAGGCAACCGTTATCAATCCGAATGTCAGCGCATATTCCATCTACATAACCGCTAATGGTGGAGCAGCCAATAGCTGGTCCAGCTCTATTACCGATAACGGCACAGTAACCTTCAGCCAGAATAAGGCAACGGCCCACATTGACAATTATGGGACAGAATATTTTCCAGGTAGCAGTGGTTCAGTTGTTGCGCAGGGTGGCGCACTATACGGCACGGAGATTTTGCTGCAAAACAATAAGGAACTCCATTTCACGGGAAACACCGTCAGCATGTCTGTCAATTACTTCGGAGATTATCCCATCTCTTTGGAAACAGCATTGTCTGCAGGCGGTGCCATTTACGGTGAAACGGTAAAGGTGCAAGGAAACACCGCCGCCACATTCAGCGCCAATTCGGCATACGCCTGGGCAGCTCCTTCCTATGCTCTGGGTGGCGGCATTTATTCTACTGAAGTGCTGATAGACGCCAACAAAAGTGTTCTGTTCGAAGAAAACTACGCCGATACTGCCGGCGGTGCCATTTTTGGCAACACTGTTACACTGAAAAACAATGAATCCATCAAATTTGACAGCAACTCAGCAGCCTATGCTGGTGGAGCTATTTACAGCACCAGCGGTGTGCATATTACCGACAATGATGAGGTCATTTTCATCGACAATTTTTCGAGTGGAGATGGTGGGGCCATTTGCAACACTTATGCCTCAGAATCGGGGGTAATCTCCGTGACGAATAATGGGGACGTTGTATTTAGCGGCAACTACTCCAATAATATCGGTGCCATATCAACATGCGGGAGCCTGATTATTCAGAATAACGATTCTGTCGTGTTCGAGAAAAATCTTCAACATCGACCATACGAAGCATACAGATTACATAGCATACAGGTCTACAATGGCTCGACCCTCACTTTGTCTGCACCGGAAGAAAAGAGCATCGAAATCCGTGACTCTATCATGACCACGGGCAACGTCATCATCAATGCGGATTACATTGATTCCTCGGGTATAGCGGTCAAACAAACAGGCGATGTCGTTTTTTCCGGAGCCTGTACTAAGCAACATCTGGACGAATTGCTGGAAAGATTCGATGAAAAAAGGACAGCGAGAGATATAGAAATCCAGGCCTCACGCACATCGGAAACATGGGCAACAACTCACGTATACGGCGGTCGCCTGCGGGTAGAAGATGGTGTCATCTACCAAGGCCAGGGGCTCATTGCCCACGAAGGCTCTGGTGCCACGGTGAGGGTGAAGGATGCCGAGCTGAGCTATATGGGCTATGAACTGGAGTTTAATGCCGGCACGGCGCTGGCGGTGGCGGGGAACAGTACCATCCGTGGCAATGTGAGTCTGCTGGCTGACAGCTTGTTCAAGCTGGAGCAGGCGGCAACGCTGAGTTTGCATGAAACACAGCAGACAGATGCTGTAGAATTGACAGTGCAGGGGGCGGCTCTGCTGGCGGGTAGTTCCACGCTGAATGCCAGCCTGACCCTGGCAGATGGCGCTACTCTGGATATGATGAGCCTGGATGCCGGGGCGGTGACCATCAACGGAGCGCTGACCTTAGGCGGTCAGGTGAAGATGGGTGAGCACCTGCTGGCTGCAGTGGAAGAGCTTACCTGTTGGGAACCTGGCATGGTCCTCTTCACCGGGCTGACGGATCTCGTGCTGCCGGTGGCTGCAAGCGAGCTGGAAAGCGACCGTGTGCTGGCAAGCTCCGTGTTCAGCAATGTGGCGAATCCCGACCTGTACGTGACCTACCATGTAGTGGATAACGTGGGCAGCCTGCTGGTGATGAATGTGCCGGAGCCGGCTACGACGAGCCTTAGCCTTGCAGCTCTGGTGGCGCTTGCTATGCGTCGCCGACGCAGAAAATAAGAGGTTTCAAATATGCTTTCGCCCCTGTTTCCATTCCGGAACCAGGGGCTTTGTCGTAGCAGGGGACTTCCGTCCCCTTTCACCAATAACACCCTCACCTCCGAAATTCGCAAAAATATTTTTCTGCTCTAACATGCTGGTTTTCGTGCAGGTTAGGGCAGGGGTGTAGAAAAATCTCAAACTTTTTTGCAAAAATGAGCTTGACGTTTCGTGGCGGTTGTGATAAGCTTTGCCCCGCACCCCACTACGGGGCAGCCCGAAAGGAAAGCGAGCAACGCTTACTTACTGGCCGGGCGAGGCAATTTTCCAAGTATGACTTTCCGAGGCGCCGAGAGCGGCTGAAAAGCAAGCTCGCTGGCTAACAACCTGCCAGTCGGGGCGCCGGAGAGGATAAAGAGAGGGAAGGAAAAGGTCGTGACGCGTGC
>JAFYWX010000061.1 GCA_017546445.1 Akkermansia sp.
CCCCTCGTAAAGAAAAAATAAGGAATAGGAACCCGTGGAACGGGTGACAGAGAGGGTTGCTACATATGCGCCTTAATTTCAATATAAATTCTCTATGAAAGAATAGCTATTTGTTCGTCCTGACACGATTCTTAAGCCATGCGTTTCTGTCTCCCGTTCCACGGGTTCTAATGACTTTTTACACTAAAACGAGTGGTTTCGCGGCTGACGCCGCTGCACCAACTCGCTATTGTTATGTCGCCCGTTTCACGGGCTCTCTATTCCGCTCGCTGACGCGAGCCAGCTGCTCGCCAAACTCCATTTTGGCGCGACAATCCTTGGGACATATGGCACATTTCAGGCAATACAACGCACCCGCAATGCAAAAAAAACGAAAGGGCGACCTGTTTATCAGGTCACCCCTCACCTCTCATACAAAACTGAGTACCCCCTCGCGGACTCGAACCGCGGACAAATTGATTAAGAGTCAACTGCTCTACCAACTGAGCTAAGGAGGCGTTTGCTCACCCGGCTGCTCACAGACTGATACCCCCTCGCGGACTCGAACCGCGGACAAATTGATTAAGAGTCAACTGCTCTACCAACTGAGCTAAGGAGGCATTATGTCTGTGAGCACCCTGCACCTGCTTTCCACTTAGGGGAAGCCGCTGGTCAGATTTGAACTGACGACCCACGCATTACGAATGCGTTGCTCTACCCCTGAGCTACAGCGGCAGATGCTGTGTGCGGCGACAGATTACCACACGATTCCTACCAATGCAAGCCTTTTTTCTAAAAAAGTCATTTTTTTTGCATTTTTGGCCAGAATTTCCCCACAGAAACGAGCAATTTGGCACTTTTCCACATTTTAGGGTTGAATTTAGCAGGATGGGGCTATAAAATATGCGCGCTATGACATACGAAGTTTTCGAAACCAAGGAAGCCGCAGCCAAGAAGCTTGCCGCTGAAGTTGCAGAACTCATCCGCTCCCGCGCCGCCGAGGGCAAGGGTGTAGTGCTGGGTCTGGCCACTGGCGCCACTCCGCTGCCCTTCTACGCTGAGCTGATTCGTCTGCACAAGGAAGAGGGTCTCTCCTTCAAGAACGTGACCACCTTCAACCTGGATGAATACACCGGTCTGCCCCACGAGCACGTGGAGTCCTACTGGTACTTCATGCACACCAACCTTTTCAACCACATCGACATCCCCGCCGAGAACATCAACCTGCCCTGCGGTACGCTGGCTCAGGAGGAAATCCCCGCCCACTGCGCTGCCTACGAGCAGAAGATCAAGGACTGCGGTGGTCTCGACCTCCAGATTCTCGGCATCGGCCGCACCGGTCACATCGGTTTCAACGAACCCGGCTCCGATGACACCACCATCACCCGCCAGGTACACCTCGATGACCTGACCAAGACCGACGCCGCACCCGCTTTCGGTGGCTTCGAGAACGTGCCCTGCACCGCCATCACCATGGGTGTGGCCACCATCATGGGCGCCAAGAAGGTTCGCCTCATGGCCTGGGGCGAGAAGAAGGCCTCCATCGTGAACAAGGCCATCAACGGCCCCGTGACCATCGATGTGGCTGCTTCCTACCTGCAGAACCATGCCGATGCCAAGTACTTCCTTGACACCCCGGCCGCTGCCGAGCTGTAAAGCAAGTAGCTGATTAAAGCATTTGAGCGAGGGCCGGGCAAATCACCCGGCCCTCCGTTTTCCCCGAGCGCATGCATCTCTACATCCACGTTCCCTTCTGCCACCGCATCTGCCCCTACTGTGCGTTTTTCAAGCACACCCCCGGGCGCAGCGATATCCGTGGCTACGCTCAGTCCGTGGGGCTGGAGGCCCGCATGCGACTGCCGCAGGGCAGCGCGCCCAGCACCATTTATTTCGGCGGCGGTACTCCCAGCATGCTATCCCCCACGCATCTGGAAATTCTGGTAAACGGACTGCGCGACTGGCTGGACCTGAGCCAGGTTCAGGAGTGGAGCTTCGAGAGCAACCCCGCCACTTTTACTGCAGCCAAGGTGCAGCACTGGCGGGAGGTGGGCATCAACCGCGTATCACTCGGCGTGCAGAGTTTTGACCCCGGCCTGCTCAAGTTGCTGGGGCGCGAACACACCCCGGCAGATGTGGCAGAAAGCATCCGGCTGCTGCGCGAGGCTGGCATTCCCCAGGTGAATATCGACCTCATGTTCTCCCTGCCCGGGCAGACGCTCCAGCAGTGGGAGCGCACGCTGCAGAGCGCTCTTGACCTACAGCCGGATCATATTTCCACCTACAATCTTTCCTACGAGGAAGATACCGATTTCTTCCGCCACTATGGCGCCGAAGCCGGGGACGAGGAGGCAGACGTGGCCATGTTCTCCCTGGCGGATGATATGATAACCGCCGCCGGCTACCGGCACTACGAAATCTCCAACTACGCCCGCCCGGGCTGTGAATCGCTGCACAACCTTGCCTGCTGGCATGGAGAGGATTACTGCGGGCTCGGCCCCGGTGCCGTTGGCACCATGGGCGGCATCCGATACTGCAACGACGGCAACACCGCCGCCTACACCGCTGCTCTGCAGGGCGGCACACTCCCCCCCGGCACTGCAGAGGAGCTCGACCCCGCCACCCGCCGCACGGAGCTGCTGGGGCTCCTGCTCCGCACAGATGAGGGCCTGCCTGCCCGCATGCTCCGCCCGCAGGATACAGCCTTTGTCACCATGCTCCAGAGCGAGCAGCTCGCCACACTCGCCGCAGATGGCCGGCTCATCCTCACCCGCGCCGGCCGGCTCGTGGCCGATGAAATTGCCGTCGGCCTCATCTGACAACGTCCGCGCCAACGGCGCGGATATCGTTCAGCCGCGTAGCGGCTGAATATCGTCCGGCGCAGCCGGATATCGTTCCCTATGAAGCAAAACCTGCCCACAAAGCGACCATTGGGAAATTCAGCCACCACCCTCCCGTGAAAACTCGCGCTCCGCGCTCGCGTGAAAGGTGAAAAGTGAAAACAGCCGCCCCGCGCCTGTGAGCCCAAAATTCCCGTATCCTCCGGGCGCTTACCGCCTATTTGTCAATCGTCAATAGTCAATTGTCAATCCTTTTCACGCTGCCCAGAATTGGGCAGAGGAGCGCACTCCGCGTTGGTCCACATACCTGGTTCGCAGCAGCGTCGCATCCCGGTGCCCCAGTCCGACCAAAGGTCGGATTTCGTCCCCGCCTTCGGCGGGGATTTCGTCCTGCCCACCGGGCAGGATTTCGTCCGCGAAGCGGATTTCGTTCCCCAATACTCCAAACATTACCAAACCAGCAAGCATTGGGAAGCAAAATCATCTATTTTCTGCGAAAATAGAGAGAATTTCGCCATCGGCGAGAGAATTTCCACCTGCGGTGGAGAGAATTTCTGCTGCGCAGAGAGAATTTCGCCTTCGGCGAGATTTAGGCGGCCCAAAATGCTCCCGCATTCACAACGGGCCGCTGATCCACATACCTGGTTCGCAGCAGCGTAGCATCCCGGTGGCCTATCTCCACCTGCAGCTCCGCATAGCTGCGGAAATGGCTCAGATGATAACTCGCAAAGGTATGCCGCAGCGCATCCTGCGGCCAGGGGTGAACGGGGGAGCCCCACCCCGCAGCGCGGCGCAGCTCCCGCCAGTGCCGCAGCCAGTTAGCCGGGCATATCCTCTCTCCATCAGCCCGGCGATGCGCCCGCAGAATCCTCAGCAGCGGCTTGTGAATCGTCACCCGCCGGGCGCCGCCCGTCTTGCTGTGCTGCGGTAGGATATAAATCGCCCGCTCCCGCAAATCAACCTGTGCCCAGGTCAGCCGCGCCACCTCGTGCGGACGAATCCCGGCATACAGCATCATCCCCACCGCCGCCGCGCAGCTGCCATCTTGATAAGCCAGCGCCGTATGCCTCAAATCCTTAATCTCCTGCGGCGTAAGAATCGGCACCTGCTTCTCCACCACCCGCGGAGCCTCCACCTTTGAAACCGGATTCTCGCTGCACCAGCCCCGCTTCACCGCCGTGCCGAATACCCCGCTGAGGATTAAGCGTGCCTTCTGCCGCTGCCGTGGTGTATCAAAGGCCATCTCAATATACTGCGCGCACTCCTGCGCCGTAATCGCCCGCACCTTCCTCCGCGACAGCCCCGGGCACCGCTTCATGAACCGCCGCGTGAAATACCGGAAATCGTACACCGTCCGCACCCGTCTCTCCCGCCGCTCCTCCAGCGCGAAGGCGACCGCCTTTTCAAACGACACCGTGCGTTCCTGTTTCTTCAACTCCTCGGCACCTGCGGCAATGCATCTCAAAGCTCGTTTTGTTCTGCCGTTCCCCGATTTGATGGCAGCACACGCCACCTGGGCTGCTTCCAACGCCGGAACACCTGTGCTCTTCAATAACACAAGCGCCGCCATTTCTTCTTCGGATAGTTCTGTAATCATATCTGCTCGCTTTCGGAATCCGTAAGTCAAGCACGCAAACTGTTTTATTTCCAGAAATATCTAGGAGTAGGAACCGCGTTCCATTTGAGATGGAGATGTGTCCTGTCATAGATACCACATTGGGAGTATAATGTTTCAAAATTTACTCTTTACGGATTCCGAAAGCGTATGATTGTAGTCAATTCGCTTTTCCTATCATGAAACTGCATCTCCCTAAAGTACTGTTATCAGCCGTTCTGTCCGCATGCTGCGCTTTTTCTGCACAGGCCGTTGATATCCCGGATACCTATGAGCAAATTGACATCTGGGACTCGGGCTATCTGTCAGATTACACCAACAATACTGCAACCGATTCCTATGCCTTCCTGCTGGGGCTGGATATTGTGGTTCCCTCGGGTATAGCGCTGGATGGGGGTAACCTGCTTTTTACGACTTATGATGGCCTTCCCCCTGTCTCACTTGAATTTACAGGCAGTGGTTCTTCGGCGCTGCAGAATCAGTCATCACTGGTATTCGATACCTTGTCGAGGCTTTCCTTTACCAGCTACAAGAAATGCGCTATTGATACTTCCGGCAACCTGGTTATTCGGAATGTGACTGATGGAGTGGAGGATTCAGAAAATCCGGATGTACTCTTCACGGGGAACACTGGTTACTCCGGCGGCGCGATTTATGCTAGAGGTGGTGTAAGCATCACCGGGAATGGAGATGTGCATTTCACGGGGAACACTGCCTCCTCCACCTATTCCTACGGCGGCGCGATTTATGCTTATGGTGATGTAAGCATCAGCGGGAATGGAGATGTGACTTTTACGGGGAACACTGCCTCCTCCTCCGACTATTCCTACGGCGGCGCGATTTGTGCTTATGGTGATGTAAGCATCAGCGGGAATGGAGATGTGACTTTTACGGGGAACACTGTCTCCTCCTACTCCCGCTGCTTCTCCTCCTCTTCCTCCGGCGGCGCGATTTATGCTGGCGGTGGTGTAAGCATCACCGGGAATGGAGATGTGACTTTCACGGGGAACACAGCTTCCTCCTTCTCCGACGAAGGCTCCGCCGACTCCTACGGCGGCGCGATTTATGCTTATAGTGGAGGAGTAAGCATCATCGGGAATGGAGATGTGACTTTCACGGGGAACACTGCCTCCTCCTCCTATTCCTACGGCGGCGCGATTTATGCTTATAGTGGAGGAGTAAGCATCATCGGGAATGGAGATGTGACTTTCACGGGGAACTCTGTTTCCTCCTACCGCTCCTCCGGCGGCGCGATTTATGCTTATGGTGATGTAAGCATCATCGGGAATGGAGATGTGACTTTCACGGGGAACACTTCCTCCTCCTCCGGCGGCGCGATTAATGCTTCTGAAGAAGTAAGCATCACCGGGAATGGAGATGTGACTTTCACGGGGAACACTTCCTCCTCCTCCGGCGGCGCGATTCATGCTTCTGGTGAAGTAAGCATCACCGGGAATGGAGATGTGACTTTCACGGGGAACTCTGTTGCCTCCTCCTCCTACGGCGGCGCGATTTATGCTTCTAGTGGAGGAGTAAGTATCAGCGGGAATGAGACCGTATCTTTCGAGAAAAACTATGAGAGAGAGAACTCTACATCTACATATCGCCTGCGCAGTATCTACACTGCCGGTGATCTGAACCTTTCCGCCAAGACTGGGGGGCATATCACTATCTATGACTCCGTATACGGCGGTACGACCTCGTTTAATGCAGATTATACTGATGCCGAAGGTAAACCTCAGCAGGCAAAGGGAACTATCATCTTCAGCGGGCTGTATACCAAGACCCACCTGGATGACATCCTGGAAGAAAACAACGAAGGCCGCGTGGCGACGGATGCGGAAATCCTGAATTCCCGCACCAGTACCCTGGGAACTACAACGCTGTACGGTGGCACGCTGCAAGTGGTGGATGGCGCTGTTCTGTCTACTAAAAGTCTGACCGTCGCAGAAAATAGTAGTGCCAGCGTCCTCCTGCGGGATGTGGAATTGAATGGTACTCTCAGCTTTGGTGCAGGCACCAGCCTTGAATTGCAGGGAACGAATACCACCACCGGTTCTCTGGCCATGGGGAATGCGGTGTCTCTGACGGTGACTCTGGACAACAGCCACCTGGAGACCGCATCTCTGACACTGACGGGCAGTGTGAGCACGGGAACGCTGAGCCTGAACCTGAATGTGGACGAAGAACGGGCAGCTGGGATGTACCGCATCCTTTCGGCCGGCAGCCTGGCTACGGAAGCGGCCTGGACTGCGGAGAAGGTGAGTGTGCAGGGCGGCGGTGCTGCCGCTGGCGCTACCTTTGGTGATCTGCTGTGGCAGGATGGTACGCTGTATTATGCCGCTACTCCGGTGTGGAGTAATCACAGCGGTACCATGGTCTGGAGCAGCACGGATACCAACTGGAACAACGGCTCTGCCTTCCGCGCCGGGCAGGATGTCATCTTTATGGATCGCGGTGCTGGTGAGGTGCAGCTGGTAGGCGAGCTGACCCCGGCTTCCATCCATGTGCAGAATACCGCGGGGAATGATTACGCCTTTACCGGCAGTGGCAGGCTGAGCGGCAATACTACATTGACCAAGACCGGTGCAGGAGAACTCACCCTTGCTACGGCTAATGATTATACCGGCGGTACAGAGCTGCGGGAAGGTACGCTGAATGTACACCACAGCACGGCGCTGGGCGCAACGGCAACGGGTGAAGCCACGCTTACCACCGCGGCCGGAACAACGCTGATGGTGGCCAACGCCAGCCACCTGGTGCTGGCGGGCAGCAACAACAGCCTGGCTGGTGCTGTGGAAGTGGCAAGCGGCTCCACCCTCGAGATGAAGGGAAGTGGTTATGCTGCTACATCGACTACGGTGGATGGCACGCTGGCCTTTACTGGCACATCCGCCACCACAGGAACCCTGAGCGGCAGCGGCACGGTGCAGGCAACGGACAGCCAGGTGACGGTCGAAACCCTCAGCGGCTTTACCGGCAATCTGAAGGTGACGGGCAAGGGCGCAGGGATGAGCATTGACTCCGGCTCATACACTGCCGCTGGTACGCTGAGCGTGGCAGGTGGTACGCTTACCTTCGGAGCCAGGAGCAATATCACGCTGAATGCGGGGGGCCGCCTGGAGCTGCAATCCTGGGATGACGCCGTGGCCGGAGTATCGGCCAACAATATCACGGTGCGGGCTGACGCCTTGCTGGCCGCGAAGTCTGCCTCTGAGCTCGGCGATATGCCGGGAATCAGCAGTCATGAGCTGTCGGTGGATTTGAATTGCAGCCGTCTGACGCTGAATGCCGGTGCCACGCTGGAGGTAGATGGTGCCTGTTTCGACCTGAATAACGGGATGCTTACCCTGGCGGTGACGGCGGCTTCAACCGAAAAGATAGAACTGGTTCTGGCAGGTGATGCCATGTACAAGGTGGATGACCGGGTTGTTCTGTTCAAAAACGTGGGGCAGGGTATCTTTGCGTATGATGGAATCAACTCAAGCACGGGGAGTGAAAACCTGTACACGCTGAATGCGGCAGATTACTTCACGGGCACGGGAATTAACGAAGCCACGCAGCTGGTCTATGACAGCACCGTCGGCACGGTATACCTGCAGGGTGAGGTGATGATTCCCGAGCCTGCCACGGCTACGCTGAGCCTGCTGGCCCTGGCTGCACTTGCTGCCCGCCGCCGTAGAAAGTGATTCCGGTAATATTCTACTAGAAATCAACAGCCAGCTGCCGTGTTGCGTCAGCTGGCTGTTGTGCTGTGCGAATTCTGCTGCCAGCATGCCACAGGTGATACCAAAAACGGCTTGACAATTAAGATAGAAAGCGTAGAATCAACGCCGCTGCGTTTCTATATGGGAGCGCTGCCATTATTCATTTTTTAACATATTCATTATGAACAGTTACCGTACCCATACGTGCGATGAGCTCCGCCCCGCTCATGTAGACCAGGTTGTGACTCTGGTCGGCTGGGTGGACACCGTGCGCGACCACGGCGGTGTGATTTTCATCGACCTCCGCGACCGTGCCGGCAAGACCCAGGTAGTTTTCCACCCGGAAATTGACGCTAATCTTGCCAATCAGGCCGAGGCTCTGCGTGTGGAGACGGTCATCCAGGTGACCGGTAAGGTGGTGCACCGTCTCAAGACTGATGAGATTGATGCCACCAACCCCGACCTGGCCACGGGTGAGATTGAAGTGGAGGCAACTGAGATGAAGGTGCTGAACCCGGCTGCTGTGCTGCCGTTCCAGCTGGACCGCAACATTGCCAATGAGGATATCCGCCTCAAGTACCGCTTCCTGGACCTGCGCCGTCCGGCCATGCAGCGCAACATGATTCTGCGCCACCGCATCACCAAGACCATGCGCGACTATCTCGACGAGCAGGGCTTCCTGGAGATTGAGACCCCGATTCTCTCCAAGAGCACGCCCGAAGGCGCCCGCGACTTCCTGGTGCCCAGCCGTCTGACTCCCGGTGCTTTCTACGCACTTCCCCAGGCACCGCAGCAGTACAAGCAGCTGCTCATGGTGGCCGGCATGGAGCGCTACTTCCAGGTGGCCCGCTGCTTCCGCGACGAAGACCTGCGCGCTGACCGCCAGCCCGAGTTCACGCAGATTGATATTGAGGCTTCCTTCATTACCCCCGAGGATATTTACGCCTGGATTGAAGCCATGCTTAAGCGCGTGTTCAAGGAGAGCGTGGGCCGCGATATCGTGACTCCGTTCCCCCGCATGACCTGGCGCGATGCCATGGACCAGTACGGTTCCGATAAGCCCGAGCGCCGCTTCGAGATGAAGATTACGGATTGCTCCGATATCTTTGCTACCAGTGATTTCCGCGTATTCTCCGGTGCTATTGCCAACGGCGGTGTGGTGAAGGCCATCAACGCCAAGGGCTTCAACCCCTCCGTGGGTCAGGTGGATTCCCTTACGCAGACCGCCATCGAGGCCGGTGCCAAGGGGCTTGCCTACATCAAGGTACGCGACGTGAACGACCGCGACGGCTGGAAGAGCCCCATCACCAAGCGTCTGACCGACGCTGAGATTGATGCCCTGAAGGAGCGTCTGAATATCGAGAGCGGCGACTGCATCTTCTTTGCCGCCGGTGCCTGGGAGCAGAGCTGCACCATTCTGGGCCGTGTGCGTCTGGCCTGCGCTGACTTCATGGAGCTGCTGAAGGGCAACGACGAGGTGGACCTTTTCTGGGTGAACCGCTTCCCGCTCTTCGGCTGGGACGAGGAGGAACAGCGTTTCTGCGCTATTCACCATCCCTTCACCCGCCCCGTGCCGGAGGATGTGGAGAAGGTGCTCAAGGGCGAGATTTCCACCGATATCTGCGCCGAGGCCTACGACGTCATCTTCAACGGTAACGAGCTCGGCGGTGGTTCCATCCGTATCCACGAGAAGGATCTGCAGGATGCCACTTTCCGCGCCCTGGGTCTGGACGACGCCACCATTCAGGAGCAGTTCGGCCACTTGCTGGCCGCCTTCTCCTTCGGTGCACCGCCCCACGGTGGTCTGGCCCTGGGTCTGGACCGCGTGGTGATGCTCATCGGCAAGTGCGAATCCATCCGCGAGGTGATTGCCTTCCCGAAGAATAACCGCGGCGCCGACCTCATGAGCGAATCTCCCGCTCCTGCCGAGCCCAACCAGCTGCGCGATGTGCATATTCAGGTGAAGCTGCCTGAGAAGCTGCGCCAGAAGCTGGAAGCCGAAAAGGCCGCAGCTGAGGAACAGGCCTGATTGAGCTGAAAAGCTGATTTTACCCGCGCCCGCAGGATTAAAGCCCCTGCGGGCGTGCTTCTTTTTTGGGGGGGAGGGGAACAAAAAATTAAGATAAAACTGCCCGTATCGTGCGCTTCATATGTGAAAGATATGAATACACTCCCCTCCACAGATGCGGCTGCGATGCGTATAGACTGGGCTGCCTGGATAGAAGAATATAGCCCTCTGTTCTTGCTGTATGCTCGTCAACAGTGTCGGAATGAATCCGCTGCAGAGGTTGTGATGCTGGATGCGCTGGTGCAGCTGGTGCGTGAGGTGGAGGCCAACCCTATAGAACGCTGAGTATGAACACTGATACAAATTTCAAGAATGATATTGCCACAACAGCGCCTGCAGCTCTGCCGGAGGCTTTGCGGAAACGCTTGCTGGCTGCCATGCAGCAGGCTGCGGATGTGGAACGCGGTCGCTGCGAGGTAACGCAGCTGCTGAGTCAGTTCCGTCCTGCGCCGCTGTCGTCCCGCCTGGAGGGGCGGGTAGGAGTAGCTATGATGCTGGAAACGACGGGGACGACGGGGAAGACCTGGACGACGGCGGTACCGGCGGCGCCGATGCAGATGAGGACCACAGAGAAGGATAAATCGATATCCAGGTATCTGACTTGTGGTGGTCTGGCTGCGGCCATCGTGGCTTCCCTTGTGGCCGGAGGGATGATGCTGGGGACTGGCAGTGCTGTGGCAGAGAACGAAAACCAGAGTCTTGTGAGCCGCAATGTCATCGAATCCCGCAGCGCAGACCATGTGGAATGGCGGCGCGGTGATGCGCCTGTGCGCCACTACACGGTGGTGTATGAGGATGCCTTTGTGATGGATGCGGAGGAAACAACAACCGTCATCCGCGTGCCGAATACATCGAAGGTAGAAGTGGAGGAGGATTATTTATGAAGCCTGTGTGCTTCTGGCCTGCTTTCGCTCATGCCGAACCCGACCACCTGCGCCAGAAGCAGGTGGCTGAGACGGCCGCAGCTGTAATACAGGCCTGATTGGATTGAAAAAACTGGTTTTACATGCGCCCGCAGTTTCAGGAAAGGCTGCGGGCGTGTTTTTTTTCTTCAATTAAATGTAAAAATAAAACGGCCCGTATCATTCGCTCTACATGTGAAAGAAATGAATACACTCTCCTTTACTGATGATGCAGCGATGCGTGTAGACTGGGCTGCCTGGTTAGATGAATATGGTCCGCAATTCTTGTTGTATGCACGCCAACAGTGTCGGAATGAATCCGATGCCGAGGATGTGATGCAGGAGGCTCAGGTGCAGCTGGTGCGTGCGGTGACAAGTGGCTCATTTACCGGAACGCAGGATCAATGGCGCGCTTATGTTTTTAAAGCTGTGCGCCACAAGGCGATTGATATCGCACGCAGCAAGAAGGTGCGGGATGTTTATGCTGCTTCTCTGCAGGCGCTCATGGATGAGGTCGTGGTGGAGGAGACTCCCTGGCTGAGTTGTTCGGAGGATAATGAGTATCTGCGTGTCAGAATTGAATCTGTGCTTCGGAAACTTTCACCGGAGAAATCGGAAGTGGTGGTGCTTCATATCTGGGGTGAACTCACCTTTCAGGAGATTGCATACGTAAGCGGCAAGAATTTATCAACCATCACCTCCCGGTATCGATATGCGCTGGATGACTTGCGCAAGGAACTGGCGGTAAATCCTATAGAATACTGAGTATGGCTCCTGCGGCTGATCCCAGAATGAAGGCCACCACGGCAGCTCCTACAGCTTTGCCGGAGGCTTTGTGTATGCGCCTGCTGGCTGCTATGCTGCAGGCTGCGGATGAAACGCAGGCCCGATTATACTGAAAAAAGCTTGTTTTAACCGCGCCCGCAGTAGTAAAAAAGGCTGCGGACGAGTTTTTTTTCTGGTAAAAAACAAAAAATTAAGATAAAACTGCCCATATCATACGCTCTATATATGAAAGATATGAATACACTCTCCTCTACAGATGCGGCAGCAAAGCGTATAGACTGGTCTGCCTGGCTAGATGAATATGGGTCACAGTTCTTGTTGTATGCTCGTCAGCAGTGCCGGAATGAATCCGATGCTGAGGATGTGATGCAGGATGCGCTGGTGCAGCTGGTGCGTGTGGTGGAAAGTGGTTCTTTTACCGGAACACAGGATCAATGGCGCGCTTATGTCTTTACTGCCATTCGTCACCTGGCTATGGATCTTGGTCGCCGCATGAGTGTGCGGCGTACTTATGAGACTGCTCAGCAGGAGCACATGAGCGAAGGCGAGGAGGAGACTCCCTGGCTGAGCTGTGCGGCGGATAACGAGTATCTGCGTGTCAGAATAGAATCTATGCTTCGGAAACTTTCACCGGAGAAAGCGGAGGTGGTGGTGCTTCATATCTGGGGCGAACTCACCTTCCAGCAGATTGCGGACGTAACTGGTAACAAATTATCAACCATCACCTCCCGGTATCGATATGCGCTGGAGGACTTGCGCAAGGCACTGGGGGATAATTCTATAGAGTGCTGAGTATGACTCCTGATACAGATTCCAGTTTTGAGCACGCCTCAACCGCTCCCGTGGCTCTGCCGGCGGCTTTGCGGGCGCGTGTGCTGGCTGCCATGCAGCAGGCTGCGGATGAAGAACAAGGCTACCGTGAGGTAGAGCAGATGCTGCGTCGCTTTCGTCCTGCGCCGGTGCCGTCCCGCCTGGTGGCTTCCGTGCAGCAGGCTGTGGATGAAGAGTATAGCCGCCTCGAGATGGCGCAGATGCTGCGTCGGTTCCGTCCTGCGCCGGTGCCGTCTCGCCTGGTGGCTTCTGTGCAGCAGGCTGTGGATGAAGAGTATAGCAACCTCGAGATGGAGCAGATGCTGCGTCAGTTCCGTCCTGCATCGTTGCCGTTCCGTCTGGTGGGGCGGCTCGGAGTCGCTATAGAGAAAGCGAAGAACGAGGAGGAGAATCCGGTGGTGACGAGGCCGACGGGGAAGGATAAATCTCTGCTCTGGTACCTGTCTCGTGGGGGCGTGGCTGCGGCCATCGTGGCTTTCGTGGTGGCCGGTGGGATGATGCTGGGGACAGGTAGTGCTGTGGCAGAGGACGAAAACCAGAGCCTTGTGAGCCGCAATATTATCGAATCCCGCAGTGCAGACCATGTGGAATGGCGGCGTGGTGATGCACCTGTGCGCCACTACACGGTGGTGTATGAGGATGCCTTTGTGATGGATGCAGAGGAAACAACAACCGTCATCCGTGTGCCGAATACAACCAAGGTGGAAGTAGAGGAGGATTATTTATGAAGCAGATTTTGTGTGCAGTCGCGGCATTGCTGAGCATGGCAGCAGCTGCGGAAAAACCGCGTGCCATGTTCGGCGTGGTAGCAGAGGAAGCTGCTGCCTTGCAATCCGGTGTTCTGGTTCGGGCGGTGAATCCGGAAAGCCCTGCATACCAGGGTGGCTTGCGTGAGGGCGATGTGCTCCTTGCTTTCAATGGGCAGTTGCTTTCGTCCCGTGCCCAGCTGCGCGGCCTGCTGGATGCAGCAGAGCCGGGACAGCAGGTGGAAATTTCCTTCTTGCAGAATGGGCGCCAGCGCCGGGTTTCTGTGAAACTGGCAGCGCGTTCAGCCATGAGGAAACGCGCTGCCGCCAGTGCCGATGCTGCAGTGGGCGGTGACCGCGTATTGCGCCCGCTGGTGGTGAATCCGGCTATTCGAGAGGCAATGGCGAAGCGTCGGCGCGAGATTGTGCGGCAGCTCCGGCAGGTGTCTGAGCATTTTGAGCCGAGCGAGGTTTCCGACCACCTGCAGGCGATACGTCATCTGGCCCGTGATGCCAATCCGAATGGCCGCGGCTGGATGCTGGGTGAGGCCGGAGAGGTTACGCTGCAGTTTAAATCGGAGGGTGGGGTGATGGTGCTGCACGGCGCCAGCAACAAGCTTACCCTCTCTGTGTATGATGCTGCCGGGGAGCTGAAGTATACCCTGCCGCTTAATACGGCAGAGGAGCGAGCTGCCGTGCCGCAGGAGGTCAGGGAGCGACTGAAGCGCCTTCGCTGAGCAATTGGCTGATGAGCTGCCGGGTCATGCAGCCGCTTTCGTGCAGGGAGCGGGGGCAGATGCGGTTCATGTTGTCGCGTGCCGTGTGCCACCAGTTGCTGCCGCTGAAGACTGCAATCAGGTTCAGGCTTTCTACGCCGGCTTCCAGATAGGGAAGGTGGTCATCCAGATAGCCTCCTGGCCAGACGGACCATTTCTCTTCGGAATAGCCTAGCGAGCGTACGGCATTGCTGTAGTGCCTGTACATGTAATCCGATGTATCGAAAATGGGGATGGCAATGGTCTTGTTACGTCCGCCCACCATGTCCAGGTTGATTTGCCAGCGCGGGAGCTGAGCGCCACGCCGGGCTACATCGAAGCGGGAACCATAGAGCCCGTCTGTCTCGCTCATGTTGCGGGCAAATGCCTCTTCGCCATCCAGAAAGATGAGCTCCACCCGTGAATCATTCAGAATGCGGGCCAGCTCCAGCAGGACAGCTGCGCCGCTGGCGCCGTCATCGGCGCTTTCAAAACCAGGTGCTATGTTGACCTTGGTGTCAACATGGCAGCTGAGGAGCAGGGGGCAGGGTGTGGTGCTGCGGAATGCCCGCAGGTTACTCATTTGTACGCCGTTAGGCGCGGAAAAAGAGTTTCTTTCTGTCTGCCAGCCGTAGGCCCGCAGGTGTTTTTCGAGGTATTGCAGCTGCTGTTCGTAGGCGGGGGAACCGCTGTAACGCGGCCCCATGGCGCAGATGGCTGCGCAGTGCACATAGGCGTTCTCTCCGCTGAATTCCGGAGTGTTTACCAGCTCCTGAGCGGCGGGCTTCGGCGACGCTGCGACCTCTGCTCTCTGCGGGCTGTCATCGCAGCCGCAGAACAGGAACAGAAGGGGGAGGAATCGGCGCATTACAGGCTTTCGCTGATGCCGAAAATCTGGAGGATACGCACCAGATCCTCGCGGCCTGCGTAGGGAATCTCAATCACGCCGCTGCTTTTCCCCTTCATGGAGATGTTGACCTTGGTGCCGAAATCCCGGGAGAGCTGGGAGCAAACGCGGGCATACGCCTCAGGCAGTTGCGGCTCGGGCCTGGGGGTGGGGGGTGCCGGGGTGAGCAGGTCGCGCATCAGTTGTTCGGTCTGGCGCACGGTGAGTGTATTGCGCGCCACGCGCTGGGCTGCCATAACCTGCTGCGTTGCATCCTTGAGCTGAAGGAGAACCTTGGCATGGCCTACTGTAATTTGCTGTGCATTCAGCATATCGCGCACCTCGGGGGCGAGGTCGAGCAGGCGCACCATGTTGGCCACCACGGCGCGGGATTTACCCACATGCTGGGCGATGGTTTCCTGCTTCATGCCGAATTTTTCCTGCAGGAGGCGGTACTGCTCGGCCTCTTCCAGCGGGGTCAGGTCGGCTCGCTGAAGGTTTTCGATGAGGGCCAGCTCGGCAACCTCCTGGTCAGTGGCTTCATGCACCACTACCTTGACGGTGGTCTGCCCCAGGCTGGTGATAGCGCGGAGACGGCGTTCACCGGCGATAAGCTCATACATGCCATCGACCTTGCGAACCACGAGGGGCTGAATAAGCCCGCGCTCGCGGATGGAGGCGGCCAGTTCTTCAATTTGCTGCTGGTCAAAGTGGCGGCGCGGCTGGAAGGGGGAGGCCTTGATGTCCTTCACCTTGGCCTGAATGACGCGGTCGCCTTCTGCCACGATGTTCACAGGGCTGTTAGCCGTTTCCTGCTTTTTCATGATGAGGGCGCCCAGCCCTTTTCCTAATGCTTGCCTGGCCATAATGTGTGTGCGCGATTCTATCTTATTCCGGGGTGAAAATCAATCATATAATCACCTCCCCGCGGTGTACTGCAGCATAAATATGAGTCATGCTGGCCATGCAGGATAAAGAGAACGGGCAGAATCCATTAGGATTCTGCCCGGAAAAGTGGATGCAGAGCGGATTCAGCGGCGCCGACGGCCCCTGGGCTCTTCCTTGGCCTTGGGGCTGAGGTTGATCTGGAAAGCCTTCTCCGGGGTGTTGGCCCAGGAGGTGCAGCTCATGATGCCGGTCAGCTTGCCGTCCTTGCTGAGCTTCAGGGAGAGCATGCCATCCTTGGCGTCATACACCTCTGCCGTGGGCTGGTCAGGGTCGTACTGGCCATCGTAAATGGTGATGTCAACCTGGGTTGTGCCGTCTTCCCTGGGGGTGAGGTCGCAGCGCCCGGCGATGTCCAGGCTGGCTTCCTCCAGCTTGGTGTCATAGATGGTGCCGATAAATTGTACAGAATTATCGAACCGCTTGGCCTGCTCAATGTGCAGGGAGAGTTCGCCGAAACGCTTGTCGCGGGTCCATTCGCCAGCGAAGAGCTTATCATCTGCCAGTGCCTGCACAAAGGCGTTGATGCTTTCCTGGCGGGCGGCTTCCTGTGCGGCTGCCTGTTCGGTGACGCGGCGTGCCTCTTCCTCAGCGCGGGCCTGGTGCTCCGTAAGTGTGGCGCGGGCTGCTTCCTCGCGGCCTTTGATATAGGGTTCGGCCAGCTGGTTGAAGGCAGCTACCTTTTCGCGGATAAGGGTCTTGCGTGCTTCCTCGAATTCGGGAGTGAGAACAGAGGCGTCCTGCGGCAGGGCGCTCTGGGCGGTGTATTCATTCAGGGCGAGAAGCGCGGCGTTGTTCACGACGATGTTGCTGAACTGCCACACGCCGTCAACATATACTGCTGTGAAAGATGCGGAAGTTTCTACGGGGTCTCCGGCGCTCACGACCTTGCGGTAAACGGAGGAATCGGCCAGCTCCTTGAGTTCATTGAGCGGGGCCTGGAGATGCTCCGGCAGGGACTTGGCTGCGCGGTCTGCATCTGTAATCAGCTCCGTGGTGGCGCCCACCTGGAACAAGTAGATGGATTCCGGCTTCATGGCTGTGTTGGCAGCCTCGTTTACGGCCTCGCGCTCCTTGTTGAATGCAGCTGGGGCTGTTTCCTTTGCGTAAAGGTCTTCCTTCACCTCCATCTTGAGAGTGGCGTTCATGCTTACGCTGGAGTCCGGATTCACCTGCGGTGCGCTGCAGCTGAGTTCGCCGGCGTTGGCTGCCTCGCATCCGGTCATCTGCTCCACCATCATACGGGTGATTTCCTCATTGGTGGGCTGGGTGGGTGCAGGCGGCGCTTCTTGTTCTGTTTTTTCGGCTTGCTCTGCCGGAGCTGGCTCACCCGCTATCACCTGCTTGATTTCATCGAAGCAGGAGGTCAGCATGGCGGTGGAGGCAGTAAGAACAGCTGTCTGAATCAGGAGTCTTTTCATAGCTTTTCCGTTTACGGGATAGATGCGGCTATTTTGCATCATTTTCTGCGCAATGTCAAGCAACCGCCGCGTCCTGCATGCAATCAATACTCCAAAAAGGATGGGTGAGGCGTATTTTCGCTGAAAAAGATTGCATGTGAATGCCGAATTTGCTAGACTGACGCGAGAATCATGAGTAAGTCTGGCAAGAAAACGATGTGGCAGGTGTATAAGCCGTTTCTGGTTCAGTACATGACGCCTCAGTGGTGTCTGATAATGGGTGGTATCCTGGCTGGTGTTCTGGCTGCTGCTTCGGCAGGTTTTGGTTTGCCTGCCATGATTCAGTATGTGTTTCCTATTGTGTTTGGAGAGGAGGAGACACCTGCCTGGCTGGTTAATGTTGTGATGCGGTGTTGTGAGCCTCAGGATGTTGAGTCTGTTGTTCTGTGGGTGGCTGCTGCCGTGATTCCGGTGGTGATGGCGATTCGCGGTCTTGCTACATATGGGAATGCATTTCTGCTGACGAAGGCCGGCATGAAGAGTCTGGAGCACCTTCGTATTGACCTGTTTACCCGCCTGCAGCATCTTTCCTTTTCGTTTCACGATGGCAATGCCCGCGGTGATTTGATGACCCGCCTGATTCAGTTCCCGCAGATGCTGCAGCAGGGGATGATAACCATCATGAATGACCTGGTTATCCAGCCGCTCACGCTGATTGCCGCGGCCGGTTATCTGGTTTTTGCCGCCTGCACGCAGCACGAGAGTGCCATGCTGCTTGGCAATTTGATTATTTCTTCTGCCTGTGTGCCGGTGGTGCGCTGGGCGGGGAAGCGCATGACCAAGCTTATGAAGGAAGCACTTGCCGGTATAGGCGTTATCACGGCAGATGTGGAGGAGACCTTATCTGCTCAGCGAGAGGTGCGCGCTTTCAATCTGGAGAAGCATCGGGAGGAGTTGCTGCGTGCGCACATCCGTTCCTACAATCAGCGTCTCATTAAGATGGGGGCGTGGAGGCAGAGTGTGACGCCCGCTATTGAGGTCGTTTCTTCCCTGGCTCTGGCGTATTCTCTGTATCGGGGCTGCAGTGATGGTCTTACGCTGGAGCAGTTCACCGCCATCGCGACTGCATTTTACTTCTGTTATGACCCCATCAAGCGCCTCGGCACTGTGGCTAACCAGTGCCAGATACTGATGATGGCAGTAGAAGGGCTTAACGGGATTCTTCATGCAAAGGATGAAACCCCGGAACCCACTGAGCCGGTCAGCCTGGCGGGCGGTGTGAGGGGAGATGTGGATTTCGAACATGTGTCTTTTGGTTATACGGATAAGAAGACCGTGCTGAAGGATATCAACGTGCATGTTCCTGCAGGGCAGGTGGTGGCTTTGGTTGGCCCCAGTGGTTCTGGTAAAACGACGTTCATTAATCTCATATGCCGTTTCTATGATGTGAAGTCCGGTTGTGTGAAGCTGGATGGTATTGATGTGCGCCAGATTTCCCGTGCAGATAGAACCCGTAATATTGGTCTGGTTTCTCAGTTTGCTGCCTTGTTCCGGGCATCTATTGCGGAAAATATCCGGGTGGGCCGCCAGGGGGCATCTGCGGCAGAAATCCGCAATGCAGCCTGCCAGGCAAGGGTGGATGAATTTGCCGAAGCGCTTCCAGGGGGATATGATTACATGCTGGGCGAGGGCGGTTCCGGGCTTTCCGGTGGCCAGCGCCAGCGTGTTTCCATTGCGCGCGCCTTCCTGAAGAATGCGCCTGTGCTGATTCTGGATGAAGCGACCTCTGCGCTGGATATGAAGAGTGAAGCTGCCATTCAGGCCGAATTGGAGAATCTGGCTCGTGGGCATACCACCTTTGTGATTGCTCACCGTTTCAGCACTATTCGTATGGCTCAGCGTATATTGGTATTTGAGGAAGGGCGCATTGTAGGTGATGGCACGCATGCTGAACTGTATGAGAAGTGTGCGCTGTATCGCAACCTGTACGATGAACAGGTTAGCAGCAATGAAAGTGAAATAGAGGAGTCTGCTGTATGAAGAATATATTATATTTTCAGAAATTATTCCTGCTGCCGCACATCAGGATGTTCATTCTGGTGCTGTTTACCGGTATGGTGGCGGCAACTGCCAGTGGCATGGGTGTGCCGCTGCTGATAAAGTATGTTTTCCCGGTGGTGTTCTACACTCCTGGCTCGGAAATGCCGGACTTGCTGGTTAAAATTCCGTCTTTGCAGGAGATTCCCCGTGATACGATGCTGCTGCTGGCCTGCGCCGCGATGCCGCTGGTGTTTGTCGTGCGTGGTTTTGCTATGTGGGGGAATGCGGTGCTGGTGAATATTCTCGGCATCCGTATTCTGGAAACCCTGCGTATGGCTGTGTTCTCCCGGGTGCAGGAGCTGCCTATTGCTTTCATGGAAAGCCGCCGGAAGGGCGATGTCATCAGCCGCATCACGGCAGATACCACCAATGTGCAGAATATTCTCACCTCGGTTGCCAATGACCTGGTGAAACAGCCTGTTACCGCAGCGTGTGCTCTGGGTGCTTTCATTTATCTGCTTTTCACTTCCGGGCAGGGTGTTCTTTTCCTGGTGAATCTGGTGTTTGTGGCGCTTGCTGCCTGGCCTATCGTTATTTTTGGTAGGCGTATTTCGGACAGAGCTCTGCGTTCTCAGCAGGGGCTTGGTGAACTGAATACGGCCGTGCAGCAGAATTTGGAAAATCAGCGTGAAATCCGGGCTTATGCTTTGGAAAATCGGGAAATTGCAGACTTTACCCAGGTGTCGAATCGTTTCTGCACCAATTACGTGAAGCTGGTTAAGTACCAGAAGTCTCTTGTGCCGGTGATGGAGGTGGTAACGGCGCTGGCGCTTTCGTTCCTGCTGGTTCGCGGGCGGACCTACGGTATGAATTTCACAGACTTCATTGCCATTGCCGGGGCCTTGTTCTTTGCGTTTGACTCAATGAAGCGAGCGGGTACTGCATGGAATCGTTTCAATGAGGCTCAGGGGGCATTGAAGCGTCTGGCAGAAATCCTGTATGAACCGAATACTATTCCTGAACCGGAAAATCCGAAGTCCCTGGCCCAGCCGGTGCGGGGTGAGCTTCGATTCCGCAATGTGAGTTTCGGCTATGACCCGGAGAAACCGGTGCTGCGTGATGTGGATCTGACCATTCCTGCCGGGCAGATTGTGGGGCTTGTGGGGCCGAGTGGCGCCGGTAAGACGACCTTTGCCACGCTGATTCCCCGATTCTATGAGGTGAGCAAGGGCTCCATTGAGCTTGATGGTGTGGATATCCGGGATTTGCGCACGCATGACTTGCGTGAGCAGCTTTCCCTGGTGGGTCAGCAGGCTCTTCTCTTTGCCGGAACGATTCGTGAAAATATCCGTCTGGGGCGTCTGAATGCTACAGATGAGGAGATTATGGCTGCTGCTGATTCTGCTGCTGTGACCAAGTTTCTGGCATCCCAGCCCTCTGGCATCAATACGAAGCTGGCGCAGGGTGGCGAGGGACTTTCCGGTGGTCAGCGTCAGCGCGTGGCCATTGCCCGCGCCTTTGTGAAGGATGCCCCCATCCTGATTCTGGATGAAGCCACGGCCTCTCTGGATGCTGAGAGTGAGCGTGAGATTCAGGAGGAGCTGGATAAGCTGGCCCAGGGGCGCACCACGCTGATAGTGGCGCACCGCTTCAGCACCATCCGCAATGCTCACCGCATTCTCGTGTTTGAGAGGGGCTATATTGTGGGCGACGGCACACATGAGGAGCTTTACGCCAGCTGCCCGCTCTACAAGGAATTGTACGACCGGCAGGGGATTGAATCCTGAATAAAGGAAAAGGCCACACGGAATAGCTCCGAGTGGCCTTTCTGCTTTCTGGGAAACGGGAATCTTTACTGATCCATGGCATCCGGGTTATCCAGCAGGCCGGATTTCTCCAGGTAGTAATCATAGCCACCGGCATAGGGGGTAACTGTGCCGTGGTTGATGTGCAGGGTCTTTTCTGCCAGGGAGCGGATGAAGTGCACATCGTGCGAAATGAATACCAAGGTGCCTTCATAGCGCTTCAGTGCCTGGGAAAGAGCCTCCACGCTCATGAGGTCGAGGTGGGTGGTCGGCTCGTCCATGAGCAGCAGGTTAGGCGGGTTCACCAGGAACTTCACCAGGCTGAGGCGTGATTTCTCACCACCGGAAAGCACTTCCACGCGCTTCTCGCAGTCCAGCTTGCGGAACATGAAGGAGCCCAGCACGGCGCGGGCTTCTTCCTCGCGCAGCTCGGGGTCTGCCTTCATGATTTCCTCCAGCACGGTGAAATTCGGGGTCAGGTTTTCTGAGCGCATCTGGGAGAAGTAGCCGATGCGGGTGGTCGTGCCCAGTACGCGCTGGCCTTCGTCAATCGGGATGACGCCGGCGAGAATCTTGAGCAGGGTGGATTTACCGGCACCGTTCGGGCCTACCAGCACAATGCGGTCGCCGCGCTCGATGAGCAGGTCCAGGTTCTGGTAAATGCGCTTGCTGCCATAGCTCTGGCCCACCTTTTCCAGCTCCAGCACCTTCTGCATGCTGCGCGGGGGCTGCGGGAAAATGAACTTGAACACACGGCGGCTCTGGCGGGGCTTTTCGATGCGGCGCATCTTTTCCAGCTGCTTGATGCGGCTCTGCACCTGGGAGGCTTTGGAGGCCACGGAGCGGAAGCGCTCCACAAACGCCTCGATGTGGGCGATTTCGCGCTGCTGGTTGCGCCAGGCGGCCAGCACCTGCTCGTAGCGCTGTTCCTTCAGCTCCAGGAAGCGGGTGTAGTTGCCCGTGTAGCGCACCAGTTCGCCGTTTTCGATGTCGTACACCGTTTCCACCAGGGAGTCCATGAAATCGCGGTCGTGCGAAATCATGAAGATGGCACCGGGGTAGTTCATCAGATAGCGCTGGAACCACAGCAGGCTCATCAGGTCCAGGTGGTTGGTCGGTTCGTCCAGCATCAGCAGGTCCGGCTCTGCCACCAGCAGCTGGGCCATGTGGGCGCGCATTACCCAGCCGCCGCTCATTTCGCGGGCAGGGCGGTGGAAATCCTCGTCCTTGAAGGCAAGCCCCTTCAGGATGCGCTTGGCCTTGGGTTCAATCTGGTAACCATCGTGCGAAATGAAAATGTCCATGGCCTGGGCATATTCGTCGCTGGAGTTGTCGCCCTTGGCATCGCATTCGCGCAAGGTGCGGATAGCATCGCCCATTTCGGGGGTCACGCTCATGGCAATTTCCAGCACGGTGCGGTCGGTGGGGTCGCCGGCTTCCTGCTGCAGGTAGCCGACCACGGCGTAGTCGTCCATGACAATCTGGCCTTCATCCGGCGTATCGTCACCGCGAATCATGCGGAACAGGGTGGACTTACCGGCGCCGTTGGGCCCTACCAGCGCAATGCGCTCGCCCCAGTTGACAACCAGTTCGGTCTCGAAGAAGAGCGTGCGACCAGCGTGTGCTTTGGTGAGTTTCTTGATGGTTAGCATGGCGCGGAAAGTATACACCATTTCCCCAAAAAGGCAACAGATTTCCTGCATTTTAAACATTCTATTTGAAATTGCGGGATATTTTTTTCTTGCTCCAAAAGGGGGTAGATAGTAGAATGTGAAGCCGTAAAGCTCATGACAAACGATTCCTTAAGAGAAACACAGAAAATTTTCGGTTCCAGAAGAACCTGGGTGCATATGCTGCTGCTGCTTGTGGCGGTTCCGGTTGGTATCCTGTCTGCCTGGTTGTTGCTGGATCCATCCACCAAGGAACTGTGGACCAGGGCTGCTGGCGGTAAGGATCCTGCTGCTTTGCTGGAGCTGGTGCACCGTGCCTCTGTATCCCCAGAGGTTTCTGAGGGGCTGGAGCAGTTTTTCGAGCAGGATGCCGGGGCCATGCGTGCTCTGGCCGGGTTGGCGGTTTCTCATGAGGATGCTATGCTGCGCCTCCTTGCGCAGATACGTCTTCATCCGGAATCGATTGTGTATATGCGCGATCTGGAGATTGATCATTCATTTGCTCTCGATTTGCTGCAGCGCATGCCTGTCGAGGCGATTGAGACCCTTACGCTGTATGCGGAGAAATGCCCGAATGCCTGTTTTGTGCTGGGGGTGGCCCATGAGGTTGGTGGTTATCATGTGCCGCAGAGCTGGGAGCTGGCTGCGATGTGGTATGGCCGTGCGTATGCGGGCGGCTATGCGCCGGCTGTTTCCCCATATGCCGCGGCGGCATATCAGGCTGGTGATGAAGCCAGAAGAATGGCAAGGGATGATTCTGCTGCCGCGGAATGGTTCCTTGCAGCGGCTGAATGCGGGCATGCCGGGGCTCAATGTGCGCTGGGTGTGTGTTACGCCGAGAAGCAGGATTACGCAGCCTCCGTCTACTGGTTCAAGCAAGCTGCAGCGCAGGGCAGAAGAGATGCTCAGTTTAATCTGGGAATGTGTTATCTGCATGGCGAGGGTCTTCCTCGTAATTCTGCCGAGGCTCTGCGTTGGTTCCGGATGTCTGCCGAACAACAGGATGACCTGGCTCAGTATTATGTGGGCCGCGCCTATGAATTGGGCGATGGTGTGCCTCTTGATTATGATACGGCTGTGTACTGGTACCGCAAGTCGGTGGAGCAGCAATGTGCCGCGGCTCAGTGTGCGTTGGGGCATTGTTATGCCCAGGGCCGTGGTGTGCCGCAGAACTGGACCCTGGCCGTTCGCTATTACAAGCTTTCTGCTGCGCAGGGGCGTAACGAAGCTCAGCTTGCCCTGGCAGATTGCTATGAAAATGGCTATGGAGAACTCCGCGATGCCGCCAAGGCACAGTACTGGCGCAACCGTGCTGCCAGTAGCTCAAAATAATTGTTGTAAGAAATTATGAAAGCGATTACTCTGCTTCTTCCTCTGCTCCTGGTGTCCTGTTCTGTGCTGAGACCCGTTTCCAAGCCGTATTTCAACGATGATTGCGGCGAGGGCCGCATCGGCTACTGTGTGAATGGCCGCGATGACCGCCGCTGGTATGCCGCTGTGGCCGCGGCGCATGATATGCAGCTGCAGGCTGCCTCCAAGGCCCAGGTGGAAAAGGATTTCGGCGGTATGCACCTCACTCTGAATAATGCAGACGGCACGGAATCCTTCGTCTACTTCTATTTCGAGCACCCGAAGAACACCGCCACAGATACCCACGCTCTGCGCTTCGATTTCAGTGCTGCCGGCCGGGTGACTCGTGCAGAAGTTGTCCTGATGACCGACCCCAGCCTGGTGGAACCGTCCTGATGCGGGAAAGAATGCAGAAAGAATGCACCCGGAACGCCAAAACATACTTGCAATTTCACACGCGCAGGGGTAGAATGAGCTTGTTATGACAGATGCCAAGAAAGAACTGCTGAATATTCTGCTCACCAAGTCTATCAAGACTGGCCATTTCATTCTTGCTTCCGGCAAGGAGAGCGACCTGTATTGCGATTGCCGCATCACTGCTCTGGATGCCCGCGGCGCTAACCTGATTGGTCAGGTAGGCTGGGAGCTCGTGCAGGAGGAAATCATGCCCAAGTTCCCGGGCGTCACCTCCATCGGCGGTATGACCATGGGTGCTGACCCCATCTCCCTTGCCATCGGCATGTACTCTGTGGAGGCAGAGGAGCCGCTCAAGGTGTTCACCGTGCGCAAGGAGGCCAAGGACCATGGCCGTGGCAAGCGCATCGAAGGTAATTTTGCAGCTGGTCAGGAAGTCATCGTGGTGGACGACGTTATCACCACCGGTGGTTCTACGCTGAAGGCTATTGATGCCATTGAGGCAGAGGGCGGCAAGGTAGTGGCTGCTCTGGTGCTGGTGGACCGCCAGGAAGGCGGCCGCGAAGCTATCGAAAGCCGTGGCATCCCTGTATTCCCCATGTTCACTCGCGCCACCATTTTCGGCGATAAGTAAACATGCTGCCGGTTATTGCAGGTGTAGAAGGGCTTGTGCTCTCGGCAAGAGAGCGCGAGCTCTTCTCGCGTTTGCAGCCTGCCGGTTATATCCTCTTTACCCGCAATATTGCGGACTACGAGCTTACCCGCGAGCTCACGGATGAACTGCGCCGCCTGACCACCGGGCCGGATGAACCCATCATCGCCATCGATCAGGAGGGCGGGCGCGTGGTGCGCACGGCAGAAATCGGGGTGCAGCTTCCCTCTGCCGCGGCCCTGGCGCAGAAGGGTAGTTCTCACCACATCCGCCAGGCTGCTTATTACAATGCCAACTGCCTGCATACCCTGGGGGTGAATACTAACTTTGCCCCTGTTCTCGACCTCGCCTCCCCGCATGCCAATGCGCTGCCCAGCCGTTGCTGGGGTGCCGGCACGCAGGAGGTGATTTCCCACGCCGGGGTGTGGAACCGCGCCACCTTTGGCCGCGGTATCCAGACCTGCGGCAAGCATTTCCCCGGCATGGGGGCGGCGGAATGTGACCCGCACCATGATTTGCCCGTGCTGCACGGAACGCGTGATTCTTTCCTGGCCTCGGCCAGCATGCCTTTCACGGCGCTCATGCCGGAGCTGCCCTCGCTCATGATTGCGCACCTGCTCATCCCGGAGATAGATGCGGAGCTGCCTACCTCCCTTTCCCCCGCACTGGTGCAGGGCTTCCTGCGCGACCAGCTGGGCTACGAGGGCGTGGTCTTTACCGATGACCTGTGCATGGGTGCCATCGCCAAGCGGTATACCCCTGCCGAATCTGCTGCGCTTGCCCTGCGCGCCGGTTGCGATTTGCCCCTGGTGTGCCACGATGTGGTGGAGCATCTGGAAGCCGTAGCTGCCGCCATCGAGGCCCTGCCGGCGGATATTCTGGAGCCGGTCATGCGCCGTGTAGAGCGCTTCCGCCTCCACATCTCCACCCAGAAGCCCATGGCCTTCATTGAGTGGAATGATTACCTGAAAAACGTGGCTGATTTCACCGCCGGAGTACCGGAGGTGGGCTCCACCCCCGGTTCCCCGGTGCAGAATTATTGATTCCCGGCTGTTTCTCCGAGCTCTGCTGCAGTTTTAGCTCCGGCCAGTCGCAGGAGGTGCGCAACGTTGATGTTATTTGTATTGCCGATTCTGTGGAGCTTCAACGGAGATTTCTTGGAGGGCTTGAAGTCTCCGAAGGCAATGGCTTCAAGGCGTTTGAACTCCTCCTCGTATGTCTTTGATTTCTCTATCTTTTCGCCGCCAGCGGCTAATGCTTCATCCAGCACGGTTTTGCCTTTCCGTACATAGTTAATGTCGGCTTTGGCTTTGATGAGGGCATTGATGGTATACAGTTGCTTGTTTCTGACTGCCATGCCCAGCGAGCGGTCGCCGGCCGATGCATTTCGGAGTCGAGCCTCGAGGATGTAGCGAGGGTCTAGCTCAGCATCTGGAGACTGACCCTTCTGAACCAGATAGGTTACCCCCTTGGCGTAATCTACGCATGCGCAGTCAATGAGACGAGTAGAACTCCAGTCGCTGCGTATGTTCAGATTAAGACCTCGCTCCGTCAGGTATTTCAGGATTTTCTTCGCTATTTTTGCATCTCCGCGGTCGAGTTGACAGAATGCTTCAGCCAGCAGGGCATTACCATGCTGGTTAATGCAGCAGCCGTGCGTTAAAAATGCTTCCAGGGATTTGAAATCATGTTTTCTGCTGACCATGGCATAGGGGCTCAGAATATGCCCCGTGCCGCCGAGCGGTCTGTCTATGTCCTCAATTCGTATGGCCACGCGGGGATCTGCTCCCTTTTTGAGATATCTCATGACCACGGCAGGTTTGTATTCTTCGATGGTCACCAATCCGCCGGAGGCAGGTGTTGTTTTGATACCCTCCGGAACAGCGGCCGGCGGTAAAAGACTGGAGGTGCCTTTCTGGGTTGTAAGGAAGAGATACGCGCAGAGGTCGTGAGTGGCCTGCTTGTTGTATTTGTGGGACTTTTTCACTCGCTTTACCTTGCGCTCAGCGTGCCCTTCCAGTTTCCAGAGTTTATCAGTGGCCTCATTATTGCCATATTTGCTGGCCATGGCGTACCAAGTCATTGCTTCGTCAAGGTCCTGTTCGACTCCTTGCCCTTCAGCGTAGATGTCTCCGAGTTTTTCCATTGCCTTGTTGTCTTTCTTATGAACAAGGGCAAGGGTGGATTTTGTTTCCTGACTTATGTTGGTGTATTCTGCCCAGGCCTGTTGAGGCACTATGGTCAACCAGATAAGCGAGGATAATAATTTTAGTGTCTTAAGTTTCATAAGTAAAGAAAATAGTCCCCTTATACCGATGAAAGGCATAAGGGGACGGCTTATCAGCAGTTGTACATCTTGGTGTAGTACTCATCCGCCATGCGGTCGGAATCGAAGGCGGGGCAGATGTCGTGCAGACCGGTGAAGACCATGTCCATCCACTTGTCGCGGTTGTCGTAGTAGAGGGGCAGAATCCTACTTTCCAGCACGCTGTAGAAATTGTCGCGGTCGGAGCGGTCGCGGGCTTCGGGGGCAAGTCCCTCCTTGGCCTCGGGAATCATGAAGCAGTTCTGGCCATCGCGGGCGAATTCGCGTACCCAGCCATCATTGGTGGAAACGGAGATGGAGCCGTTCATGGTGGCGCTCATGCCGGATGTGCCGGAGGCCTCGCGGGTTACCACGGGGTTGTTCAGCCAGATATCCGAGCCGTTCTTCAGCAGGCGGCTGAGGCCGAGCTCGTAGCCGGTGAGCACAGCGCAGCGCGGGTATTTTCTGCTCAGGTCATTCAGGCGGTTGAAAATCTCTACGGCGGTGAAGTCGGTGGGGTAGGGCTTGCCGGCCCAGATCATCTGCACCGGGCGGTTGGTGCGCTGCAGCATGCGCTCGAACATGACCGGGTTCTCCGTGATGAGTGCCGGGCGCTTGTAGGCAGCAAAGCGGCGGGCCCACACGATGGTGAGGGTATCCTGGTCGAAGAGGTGTCCCGTCTGCTCGCCCACCACGCGGAAGAGTTCCTTCTTCAGGGCGCGTTTGCGGTGTATGAAGGCCTTTTTATCGCCCATGGCGTAGGCCTCGGCCAGTTCCGGGTCCTGCCAGTATTCGCGGTTCTGGGCGTTGGTCACATGGGTGATGGGGCAGATATCGCTGTAGCCCTGCCACATCTGGCGGGACACCTCACCGTGCAGCGCGGATACGCCGTTGGCCATGTGCGAGAGCCGCAGCGCGGCCAGGGTGTAGTTGAAGGTCTGCTCATTCGGGTCGAGCTTGAGCATGGCTCGCACCTGCTCCAGGGAAAGACCATCGAAGAAGGAGAAGTTGGCCATGAGGTTGATATCCATCTTCTCATTGCCGGCTTCCTCCGGGGTGTGGGTGGTGAAGACGAAACGCTTGCGCACCTCGTCCACATTGCCGCCGTTGCGGGCCAGCATGTTGAAGGCAGCGCCGATGGCGTGGGCCTCATTCATGTGGTAGATTTCGGGCTCCACGCCCAGTTCCTCGAAGAGTCGGGCACCGCCCTGGCCCAGCACAATGTACTGGGAAATGCGGGTCATCGGGTTGGAGTCGTACAGACGCTGGGTGATGGAGCGGGAAATATCATCGTTTTCCGGCAAATCAGTGGTCAGGAAGAACATGGGCGCCGTGCCGAAGGTCTCCGGGCGCAGGTAGTAGGCCTTCACCCACACCGGGGCTCCGCAGATGCGGATGAGGAACTTGATGTTGTGATCCTCCAGGAAGCTGTAGTCCTTGCGCAGGTATTGCACGGCCATGGAGCCGTCCTCTGCGCGAATCTGGTTGTAGTAGCCATAGGACCACAGAATGCCTACGCCCACCAGGTTCTGGCGCAGGGCGCCGGCAGAGCGCATGTGGGAACCGGCCAGGTAGCCCAGGCCGCCGGAGTAAATCTTGAACACGTTGTCAATGGCGTATTCCATGCAGAAATAAGCCACTGATTTGCTGTACTTTTCGTCGATTTCGTAAGGATGCGCGTACTGCGCAGGCAGGAAAGACTTGCTCATATATATCTGAACTTGTTTTGTTAAGAAGGTCGCCGGCTCGGCGTCATCAGAAATGCTGGCCAACTCTCGATGTTATACACCGAAATTCCCCTGCAGGAAAGAAAAAAATGGAAACCGTGACGCAAAAGCCAGCCCCCGGTCAGAAGAGGAGGTCATGCTTGTTTCTCGAAGGGTGGCCCATCGCCCTGTGAATCGATATCCTGCACCAGTTCAAAGAGGTTTTTGTTGCGGATATGAGTCTGCTCCGCATAGGTCAGGAAACTTTCCAGAGCGGCGGTGATGAAATCGGTGCGGGAGGCGGTGCTGCGCGCCAGCGCGTGGTTCAGGCGGTCATTCTGGCTGGTTGAACAGCGGAAGGTGATGGATTTCTGTTTCATGGTACTGCATATGGTACCTGAAAGGCAGTCCGATAGCTATGATTGTTGGGGAACATGCAACTAATAGATTGAAGAACAGGGGGGAGAAATGGTAATACATTCTAATATGGTTCGCTATTTGGGAGATGATGTAGTATGCTGGGCCGTGTCATGAAGACAATTCGCAATATTACTCGTTTCACATACGAGTTTACTTCTTTTCAGGGGTGGAGGGTCACCCTGTGTCGCAACCAGATTCATTTTACCCGCTATTTTTCGGATAAGCAATACGGAGGGGAGCAAGCTGCACTGGAGGCTGCTCTGGAAACGAGAAACCACGTGCTGGCGTGTCTGCGGGAGTATCCTGGTGACCCGGAGAAAGCTTTTGAGCTTTGCCGCGGGGAGCAGCAGCAGACCTGCTACCCCCGCGGCTTGCGTCCCCGCAAGAACTCGTTATGAACCGGCTGGCGGCATCAGGTGTGCTTGAATGCCATGCCGTCGCATTCGCACATGCACTTGCCGGAGCCGTATTTAAGCAGGTGCGCGATGGCTCGCTTCATATCCTGTACCAGCAGGGTGGCCATGTCCATGGTGAAACCCTGGCGCACCATTACGCGCATGACCACGGTCTCCTGTACATTGGCCGGGAGTGAGAAGGCGGGCACCTGCCAGCCGCGCATGCGGAGGCGGTCCGACAATTCGTAGAGATTGTAGCCTGCCGCCTTCGGGTTCTTGAAATAGAAGCACACGGCGGGGATATCCTTTTTCGGGTCGCCGGTGGCAATGAATTCGAACTCGCCCAGCTGGGCAATCTCCTTTGCCAGGTACTGGGCCACGTGGTAGGCGGCCATGTGAATGGCCTTGTAGCCGCTCATGCCCAGGCGCACAAAGTCGTAGTACTGGGCAATAATCTGCCCGGCGGGGCGTGAGAAGTTGATGGCAATGGTCGGAATGCTGCCGCCCAGGTAATTCACCGCAAAGGTGATGTCCTTAGGAAGTTCGGATTCATCCCGCCAGACCACCCAGCCGCAGCCCAGCGGGGCCAGCCCATACTTGTGCCCGCTGGAGCTGATGCTCTTCACGCGCTTGAGTCGGAAGTCGAAAGGAATGTGCGGGGCGCAGAAAGGGGCCAGGAAGCCACCGCTGGCGGCATCCACGTGCACATCCACATCCGGCCCGCCGGAGGCGGCCAGCTTGTCCAGCACGCGGCATACCTCATCCGGGAACTCATACTGGCCGGTGTAGGTCACGCCGAAGGTGGGCACTACGCAGATGGTGTTTTCATCCACCCGCTTCAGTACTTCTTCCTCGCACATGCAGAACTGCCCCGGGTTCATGGGAATCTCTCGGATTTCCACATCCCAGTAGCGGCAGAACTTGTGCCAGCAGATTTGCACCGGGCCGCACACCAGGTTCGGCTTGTCGTAAGGCTTGCCGGCGGCCTTGCGGCGGGCGCGCCAGCGGCGGAGCGCGGCCATGCCACCCAGCATGCAGGCCTCACTGCTGCCAATGGTGGAGCAGCCGATGGGTTTTGCATCTGCCGGGGCATTCCAGAGATTGGCCACCATGCTCACGCAGCGCATTTCCAGCTCGGCGCACTGGGGGTATTCGTCCTTGTCAATCATGTTCTTGCTGATGCTCAGGTCCATCAGCTTGTGAACCTGCTCGTCATCCCAGGTCTGGCAGAAGGTGGCCAGGTTCTGGCGGGCATTGCCATCCAGCATGAGTTCGGCCTTGATGAGCTCGTAGGCATCCTCCGGTCGCATGGAATGGGCGGGCATTTTATCCGTGGGCAGCGGTTGGGATACATCTGCCGCCCCGAATAGACTTGTCGTTGTATTGTCGCAATGGGTATTCATGGCAGAGGTGATGACGCTGGCGGAATCAACCTTGCGCAAAAACAGTCAGGCGCCTATGTGTCCCAAAGAATGCTGCGCCAAATGGGAGTTTGTCGGGCGGCAGGCTCGCGTCAGCGAGCGGAACCTAAAAGCCCGTGAAACGGGCGACATAACAATAGCGAGTGGTGCAGCGGCGTCAGCAGCGAAACCACTCGTTTTAGTGAAAAAAGTCATTAGAACCCGTGGAACGGGTGACAGAAATGCGTGGCTTAAAAATCGTGTCAGGACGAACAAATAGCTATTCTTTCATAGAGATTTTATATTGAAATTAAGGCGCATATGTAGCACCCCTCTCTGTCACCCGTTCCACGGGTTCCTATTCCTTATTTTGCTTTACGAGGGGTTACGCGCACCATGCTGACGCACGGTGCGCTC
>JAFYWX010000062.1 GCA_017546445.1 Akkermansia sp.
ACCAGCTCGAAAAGTACAGCAGCAGCTCCGCTGCCCGCAACGCTTTTGAGGTATGAGTGCTAAAGGACTGTTTACTCGCGGCTTCACCGAGGGGGAAGTGAAGCAGATACAGGCGACCGCCAAGAAGATGCTTCTGGAGGGTAAAACCCTCATGAGCTGGAACGATGGCAGTACGTCTGTGAGTAAACAGTTCGCCATGCCCGTGGCAGATGTGCTGGATGAATGCGCCTATGCTCTCCGCTACTTCGAGAAACAGGCTCAGACTTCCGGCACATCTGACCATCCTGCTTCCCTCAGCCATGTTGCATGGCGTTTACCCCTGTAACCCACATTTGCTCTCATGAACTTCCTGCAACGCCTCGCCGCCCGCATATTTTTCGGTTCGCATTCTGTCTTTGAATCAGCCAACCGTTCCCCTCGGCGTGCGGAAGTCCCCGGAAGTGGCCCGCGCGATACATCGCTTGACCTGACTCCCGGAGTCCGCTCCGAGCTGGTGCGCCGAAGCCGCTATCTCGTGAAAAACTCCGGCTTCTTGCAGGAGATTGTAGGCAGCATGGCTATGTACTCTATCGGTGATGGCATTATGCCTCAGCCCGCCAGCAAGGATGCAGCATGGAACAAGCAAGCTCTCGACTACTTCAACCGCTGGGCGAGACATGCGGAAATCACCGGGAGATTCAACCTCGTCACCTGCCAATACCTCGCCTGTATGGCTCTGGAAGTAGACGGCGAGATATTCATCCTGAAAACTGAGGAGGACGGAGTACCGAAGATTCAGCTTATCGAGACACACCGTATCGGCAGCAACGAGGAAGATACCACCGAAAGCACCATCATTGATGGCATCCGCGTAAACGCCCTCGGCAGACCGCTTTCCTACCGTCTTTTGCTGGATAATGGCAACTACCGAGACCTCGCCGCTCGCGATGTTCTGCACCTCTTCACGCCCATGTCTATCTCCCAGATGCGCGGGTATCCGACCATTCAGCATAGTATCAACCACATGCTGGATGTTGCCGAGTTGCTAGCACTCGAAAAGCATGCCGTTAAGGATAACGCCGACATCTCGCGCGTTCTCAAAACCAGCCGGGCGGATGTGGATGACCGGGATTTCCAACTCAATGCCCCGGTTCAGCCCCAGGGAAGCGACCCCGGATTCCTCCAGACCATCCTCGGTGGTAAGCTGGTGAAGATTCAGCCGGACGAAGCTATCGAGAGCTTCCAGAGCAACCGCCCCAGCCCCACCTTTCAGGGCTTCCTTGATTTTCTGCACCGGGATAGTGCGCTGGGCTTGTTGCCGTATGAGTTCGCCAGCGATTCGTCCAAAATCGGAGGTGCCGGAGTAAGACTTACCGTGGCGAAAGCCGACCGCAGATTCAGTCGCAGACAATCCGTGCTTATAGACCGTATGCTTCGCCCGATTTGGCATTTCGTCATTGGGCATGCCATCACGGCGGGCAAACTGCCACCCGCAGAGGACTGGACTGAGGTCGATTTCGTCACGCCCCGCCGAGTCACGGTGGATGCCGGGCGTGAAGCTCAGCAGAACCGCGAGGACGTCAAGGCGGGGCTGAAAACCTTGACCGACCACTTTGCCGAACTTGGTTGCGACATCCACCATGAACTGGAAACCCGCGCCCGCGAGATGGCTCTCGTGAAAGAGATTGCCGCCAAGTACGGAGTCAGCCCGCAAGACCTGTATCAATCCTTTACCCAGACCACACCATGATTACCGCCCCCATGCAGCCCTGGCTGATAACGCTGGAAGCCTACCGCGAACTCTGCACCGTGAACTTTCAATCCCCGGCGCAGGGTAACGCTGTTGACGAAAAGACTCACCCCTACGAACAGCAGAACGGACTGGCCACCGTTCGCATTCACGGAACGATGCTGCGTCAGGTATCGCCCCGCCAGAAAGCTCTTACTGCCATCTGCGGGGTAAGACTGTGTAGCATGGAAGAAACCGCCTCAGCCTTGCTGCAAGCCGCAGTAGATCCGGCGGTACATACCATCCTGCTTGATATCGACTCCCCCGGTGGTACAGTTAACGGCACGCCCGAGCTGGCGCAGGTGGTGCGTACCATAGCCAAGGACAAGCATGTCTACGCCTTTACCGCCGGACAATGTTGTTCCGCTGCTTACTGGGTTGCCAGTCAGGCTGATGTCATCTACGCAGCTCCCTCTGCTACGGTGGGCTCAATCGGTGTCATTCTGCCGGTGGTAGACAGCTCCGCGCTCTATGACCGCTGCGGCTTGAAGATGGAAGTATTCTCCGCTGGCAAGTACAAGAGTACCGGGATGGAAGGTACTAGCCTGACGGAAGAACAACGCGACCGCCTTACACAGCAGGTCAATGCCACCTGGGCGAGATTCAAACAAGCCGTAACCCGCCGCCGCTCCATCAGCGAAACCGACATGGAGGGGCAGACGTTTTACGGAACAGATGCCCGAGACAAAAGGCTCGTAGATGCCTGTACCGGGTCGCTTGCTGCGGTGCAGGCAAAGCTTATTACACGACATTCTTCACAAAAAAGAGGCGCATAAAGCGCCTCTGAATTTAATTATGAATAATTACACCCATAGCCTTAAGTTTTAAGTAAAGACCATGAACGCTATCTGCTTCAATTTTTTCTTTATCATAAAAGCAGTAGAATATTTTTCTGCCGTTTATAGTCTCTTTATAAACTTGTGACTTACCTTTAATCGTTTTGTACTTAAATACAAAGTTAAACATAATTTCCACCTTTCGTGGCGATCAACACCATTTTCATACTTTCTATTTTATCACAGTTCTGAAACAATTTGCGTATTTTTTTCATTTTCTGTGTTTTTTCTTCACTTTTTTTGACACCACACCCACAGATATGGAAACACTCGATGAACAACTCGATGCAGCCAACGCGCGTCTGACCGAGCAGAGCGAGAAACTCGCAGCGTTGGAAAAGGAAATCGCCACCTTACAGGCAACCAACGAAGAGCTGTCGGACAACCTGACGCACACGAAGGAGCAGCTTGCAAGCGTGGAGGGGGCATATCGCAAAGCCCTCGAAGAAGTGCAGCAGCTCAAGGCAGAAGCAAAGAGTGCC
>JAFYWX010000063.1 GCA_017546445.1 Akkermansia sp.
TAAGCAGTTAGTGCGCAGCCTGGCGGCCGCGCAAAGAAATGAAAATTACCTGAGATTTCTCAGGTAATTTTGTTTACAGGTGCGGCAACCGCCGCACACAAACTCACAATTCTGCATTCTGACTTCTGAAATCTGCATTCGACAAACTCCCATTTGCAGTTTGGTACCCCGCAAATCAGAACTGCCCGCCAATCCCCAGACGCACACCAATATTCATCTGCTCCTCAGTGGCATGCTCATAGGATGCGCTGTGGAAGGGCGATGTTCCGCCATTAAACATAACGGCGCCGACAATATCCAGATTCTCGAGGATGGCATAGCGGGCGCCCACCTCAACACTGTACACAACGTTCAGCATATCATCCTTATCGCTCACACCATAATGGCGCCGCCCCAGGCCGGGGGTATCAAGCATGGAGAGCCCCAGGCCCACCCCCGCACCCGCAAAGGCGACAAGCTTGTCGCTGATAGGATTCTCGTAGCGATACCCCGGCATGAATGCCAGGTTCGTCACATTATATCCCGCCTGCGCACCTGTAGTATACCCCAGCCGGAAGGTGAACTTATGCTTCTTACGGACGGCATAAATACCGCTCACATCAACACCATAAGTATCAATGGAAGGCGTGTTATGACCTTTGTCAATATCCGTCAGAGCATGGTTGTATACCGCTGCAATCTCCCAGCTCCAGGGAGCGCTGCATGTATCGCCACTGGCTGAAACATGATTACTGAAATCCGCCGGCATGGTTCCGGCAGGCAGCCCGGCAGATGCCACACCACCAAGGCTGGCGAACACAATTGCAAGGGAAATAGTCTTCATAAATATCAGGTAATTTTTTTGCTCATTCTCCCCCAGATTTCCGCAGGAGAAGAATGATGTATACCACGCACGGCTTCTATATTCAAGAATTAACCAAAACAGGTATTATGTCCCATACGTGACCCAACGATTGGGGACACGAGGATTTACGACGAACATTAAATAGCCGGACACTGACTACCGATGGCAGAGCTCGCAATCTAATCGTCTTGCATGGAAACAAAAACTAGTGTACACTGCTTCCCCCACTCCTATGCCGGAAAAAGCCTACATCGCCATCGACCTCAAATCGTTCTTTGCCTCAGTAGAGTGCATGGTGCGAGGGCTCGACCCGCTCAACACCCATCTGGTGGTGGCCGATGAATCCCGCACGGACAAGACTATCTGCCTGGCGGTCACCCCATCGCTGAAAAGCCATGGCATTCCGGGGCGTCCGCGCTTGTTCGAGGTGCGGCAGAAGGTGGCAGAGGTCAACAGTATGCGGCGATACAAGGCGCGGCGGCTGGTGGGGAGTTCCTACCTGCATTCCGAACTGCAGCAGAACCCGAGGCTGGAGCTGGATTTCATCATCGCCCCGCCTCGCATGGCGCGCTACATGGATTACAGCACACGCATTTACGATATCTACACCAGATACATCTCCCCGGAGCACATTGTGGTCTACTCCATTGACGAGGTGTTCATGGATGCCACGCCCTACCTTGCCACCTATGGCTGCAGTGCCCATGAACTGGCGCGCCGCATTATTCTGGATGTACTGCACAGCACCGGCATCACCGCCACAGCGGGTATCGGTACCAATCTGTACCTGGCCAAGGTTGCCATGGATATAGTGGCCAAGCACATCCCTGCGGATGCTGATGGCGTGCGCATCGCAGAGCTGGATGAAATGAGCTACCGCCGCCAGCTGTGGAACCACCGCCCGCTCACCGATTTCTGGCGCGTGGGGCGCGGCTATGTGCGCAGGCTGGAGCAGCACGGGCTCTACACCATGGGCGATATTGCCCGCCGTTCCCTGCAGAATGAGGAATCGCTGTACAGAATCTTCGGCAAGAATGCAGAGCTGCTCATCGACCACGCCTGGGGATGGGAGCCCTGCACCATGGAAGCCATCAAAGCCTATCACCCCGGCTCACGCAGCCTGGGCTCCGGGCAGGTGCTGCATGAGCCCTATGAGCCGGAAAAAGCCAAACTGGTGCTGCGCGAAATGGCAGACCTGCTGGTGCTGGAACTGGTGGAAAAAGGGCTGGTCACAGACCAGATTGTCATCACAATCGGCTATGATATCGAGAACCTGACCGACCCGGTTCGCCGCAGGCAATACAAGGGCCCCATCTCCATGGATGCCTATGGCCGGGAAGTCCCCGGGCACTCCCATGGCTCTCAGAATCTGGGGCGTTTCACCTCCTCTACCCGGCTCATCCTGAAAGCCGTGAGTGAACTTGCAGATAAATTGGTGGATGAGCACCTGCTGGTGCGCAGGCTGAACATTGTGGCCAATCACGTGCGCCCCGAATCCTCTGCCCCGCAGCAGACGGAAAGCGAGGAGCAGCTGGACCTCTTCACCGACTACGAGGCCGAAAAGCAGAGCCGCAAGGAGGAGGAAGAATTATTAACCAAGGAGCGCCGCATGCAGCAGACCCTGCTCAATATCCGCGGCAAATTCGGCAAGAACGCCATCCTGCGCGGCATGAATCTGGAGGAAGGCGCCACCACCCGCGAACGCAACAAGCAGATAGGAGGACACCAGGCATGAGGGAAGATGCAGCAGAAAAATACGCAGATATCATCAACCTGCCCCACCCGGTTTCCCGCCGGCATCCGCAGATGAGCATGGCCGACCGCGCCGCGCAGTTCTCGCCCTTTGCCGCCCTCAACGGCCATGAGGAAGCCATTGCCGAGACCGCCCGCATCACCGAGCAGCGCCCGATTCTGGATGAAACGGTAAAACTGGAAATCTCCGCCCAGCTTCAGGCCGCCGTAGAGGCCCCACGGAGACCCCTGCGCATCGTCTATTTCAAACCGGATCCCCGCAAAAGCGGCGGCGCCTGCCTGGAAATCTACGGTCGCATCCAGAAGCTGCAGCCCCTCGAGCGCCAAATTATCATGGAAAACGGTACCCGTATTCTCGTGGATGATGTGCTGGAGGTAAGCGAACAAGAAGCTTAGCCCCCCGGGAATCCCGCCGCAGGCAAAATTCTCTCTATTTTCGCAGAAAATAGATGATTCTACTTCCCAATGCTTGCTGGTTGGGTAATGTCTGGAGTATTGGGGAACGAAATCCGGGCGTTGCCCGACCAGCCGTCGCTGTCTTACGACAGCGACGGCTTGGCAAGCGAAATCCGACCTTCGGTCGGACTGGGGCAGAGAAAATTTCGCGGGCAGAGCCCACGAGATATTGGAACTGTCTCTCTTTACACTTGCGGGTGGGAGGGACACCATGATACATTGATACCCTGATGAGCAACAAGTGTATTCTGATTGCAGAAGATGACTCTGCTATCCGGCGGGTTCTGGCGGATTCTCTGACCGGCGCGGGCTATGAGGTGCGCACGGCGCCGGATGGCCGGGCTGCGCTTGAGTTGTTGCTCTCCACGCCGATTGACCTGGCACTGCTGGATGTGAATATGCCGGAGATAAGCGGGTTCAAACTGCTGCGGATGATGCAGAAGGAATGCCCGGGGATTCCGAGCATCATTCTCACAGCCTGCGGCGATGAGCAGGACCGCGTGAAGGGGCTGCAACTAGGGGCAGATGACTATGTGGTGAAGCCTTTCAGCATTGCCGAGCTGCTGGCGCGTGTGGCGGCGGTGCTGCGGCGCTCTCCCGGGCGCACGCTGGCAGTAGCGCAGGTGCTGAATTTTCCCGGCGGCACGCTGGATGGCGAAACCCGCCAGGCCCGGTTCGCCGACGGCACGCCGATTCTCCTCACGGAAAAGGAATTCGAATTATTCCGCTATTTTCTGACCCACCCCGGACGCATCATCCCGCAGGAGGAGCTGCTGGTGCGCGTATGGGGCAGCACCAGTCGCGCGGCCCAGACCCGCACGGTGGCAGTCACCCTGACGCGGCTCCGCGAAAAGCTGGGCGCCGCACTTTCCTCTCACATTGAAACCATCCGCGGACGCGGATACCGCTGGAACGAAGCATGAACAAGAAGCTGATACTCATCATTACCTTTTTCTCCCTGCTCACCCTGGGCGCTGCTGCCTGGCTGGGATACGAAGCCTATACCCTGGATACCCGCCTGCTGCAAATTGATAAGGAAGCCCAGCAGAAACGCCTGGTAGAGCTCTCACTGCCCCGCATTCAGGCAGAAATCAGCAGATTACTTGAGCAGGAGCGCAACAAGCTGGGCTATGCCCCACCCATAGGCCAGCTGGCCTATGCTCCGCCCACTGAGAACATGCCGGACTACGTGCGCGGCTATTTCCTGCTGACCCCGGCGGGGCTCCAGGTGCCGGAGACGCAGCAGGAACTGGCTGCCGAAATCGAAGGCAAGCCGGCCATCATCGACACCATCCGCCGCAAGGCATTCAACCCCGCAGCACCGGTGTACGACCCCTCCAAGCCCACGCACAAGACCATCGACCGCAAGACACAGCTGGCCGTATTCGGCGTGTATGAAGCGGAGAATCAGGACTTTTCCGCCCCCCTCGAAATGAAGGGCACCCCCGGCCCCTTCTATTCCTGGTTCTACATTGACGACATGGTGTACATGCGCAATATATCGACCACCCATGGCTCTGCCGCTGAGGGTATATTGCTGGATGCCGGCAAACTGGCCAAGCGCCTGCTCCCCTTGGTGGAACCTGCGCTGAAGGGGGCCACCATCTCCCTCTGCAAGAAGAACGAGGCTGCCAATCTCTTCCCCCTGCCCATGGTGCTGCACCCGGGCAATGATGTGGAAGTGCCGGATACCGCCGTGCGCCGCGAGGCCATGCGCGGCACGCTGGCCAGCGCCACGCTGGTGACGGTGCTGGCCGTGGGCATTCTCTTCGGGCTGCTGTTCTTCTATGCCCGGATGGAGCGCCGCCGGGCCGATTTCGTTTCCGCCGTAACCCACGAGCTGCGCACCCCGCTCACCAGTTTCTCGCTCATGACCGAGATGCTGAAGAACAAGCTGGTACCCGCCGAAAAGCTGGATGAATACCACGAAACCCTGCACCAGGAAAGCCAGCGCCTTGGGCACCTGGTGGAAAACGTGCTGGCCTTTGCCAAGCTGACCCGAGGCAAGCAACGCGGCCGCGCCGATAAGGCACCCTGCCCCGAACTCATCAACCGCGCACTCTCCAAAATTGAATTACGGCTCAAGGAAGCAGGATTCCGCGTGCAGGTGAAGCATGACAAGCGCACGGAGCTTATCTCTCTGCAGACGGATGTTATCTCCCTGGAGCAGATTTTCACGAATCTGGCCGACAACGCCATCAAATACGCCACCACCGCGCCGCACCCCACCATCAGCATCACCACCATGCGTGGGCACGATACCCTGAGTATCCGCTTTGCGGACAACGGCCCCGGCATACCGGCCAGGCTGCAGCGCGGCATTTTCCGCCCCTTCTCCCGCTCCGCCAAGGACGTGGAGGGCCGCAAGCCGGGCGTGGGGCTGGGGCTGGCCCTCTCCCGCGATATTGCCCGCAGCATTGGCGGCGAGCTCACGCTGGAGAAGAGCGATGAACACGGTTCCGCCTTCACCCTGACCCTGCCACTCTGATTCCGTAGCATGTTTATCGTCGGCACCATAGGCATTGGCTGCGTGTTGTTCTGCTACACGCTGTGGCGCATCATCTGCCCGCTGCCGCTGCGCTGGTGGTGGAAAGCGCTGCTCTGCGTGCCGCTGGGCATGGGAGCCTTCCGCTATCCTCTGCTGTATGCGATATATGGCGGCCACTTCTTTAGGCCAGCCTGCCCCATGGCAGTGGAATTGCTGTGCACCTGGCTTTTCATGGCGCTGCTGATTCTGCTGGTACTGCTGCTGGCGCTGGAGATTCTCCTGCTGCTGCCCTCCCTCATCTGGCGACGCAGCAGGAAACTGCGCCGCACCCGGTTCATTCTGTGCAGCCTGGCAACTCTGCTGGCCATGAGCTCCGCCGCCTGGGGCATGTACCAGGCCTTTGCCCTGCCGGAGGTCAAGGAAATCACCATTCCCCTGCCCAAGCTCCTGCACCCGGTGCGCCTGGCCATGCTAACTGATTTGCATGCCGACCGCTACAAACAGGCAGAATTCTTCCACGAGGTGGTGGCCCGCACCAACGCGCTGCAGGCAGATGCCATTGTCATCACCGGCGATTTCGAGGATGGCCACCTCTACCAGCTGGCCCCGGCGCTGGCACCGCTGCGCCACCTGAAATCCCGCTGGGGCACCTTTGCCGTGCACGGTAATCATGATTATTTTTCCGGCCACCATGCCTGGCAGCGCTACCTGAACAGCCTGGGTATCCGTTTCCTGAACAATGAGCATGTGCAGCCCGGCCCGGGACACCTGGTGCTGGCCGGCGTAACAGACCCCGCCGCGGCGCGGGATAACTGCGAAGCCCCCAATCTGGAAAAAGCGCTGGACCGTGCGCCGCAGCACAAGCCCATCGTCCTGCTGGCGCACCAGCCCGGCATTGCCCGCGAAGCCGCCCGCCGCGGGGTGGCACTGCAGCTTTCCGGCCACACGCACGGCGGCATGGCCCCGGGGGTACGGCAGCTGGTTGCCCGATTCAACGATGGCCTGGTCCAGGGCCTGTACCAGCGCGGCAACACCTGGATTTACGTTTCCAACGCCACCGGCATCTGGTCCGGCCTGCCCCTCCGCCTCTTCACCCCCGCAGAAATCACCCTGATTCAGCTGGTTCCCGGAAACTGAAATTTGCTTTAGTTTTCCGTACTATTTCCTTGACGTGCGGGGGCGTTATGATAGTATGACTGCGTTTACGAATTTTCCCCATTCATACCATGAAACAACAGATAAATATCATCCCTGTGCTGCTTGCAGCCTGTGGCATGTATGCCGCGGCACAGCTGCCCACACCGATTGCTCCGGCACCGGTTCTCCCCACTCCTGCCGCCAAGCCGAAAGCGTTAACATACTCCATCACCACCAGCAAGGACTGGCAGAATCCCGCAGCGCTGCGCGAGAAACTGAGCAAAAAGATTCGCTTCAAAATCAAGAATGGTACCGAGGGCGATATCAAGAACTTCCTGAGCAGCGAGGCCAACCGCCTGCTGCTGGCCAACTGGTACCTGGCCAACGCAGAAATCGCCTCCGAGAAGGCCTACGAGGACTACGCCGCCAACCTGGGCAGGCAGCTCAGCGGCAAGCAGAAGAAGCTGAGCGAACTGGAGGCCGAACTGCCCCAGCTGGGTGGTGAATCAGCCCAGGAAAGTGCCCGCTACAGCATCAACAAGCTGAAGGGCGAAATCGCCGAGCTGGAAGCCGAAATCAAGCAGCCCATGCGACTGGCCGATGTGGTGAAGCGCCCCCGCGCCTCCCGCATCATCACCCTGATGGCCAATGACCTGGGCTGGCTGGGCGATGTGGTATACAGCGGCGAATGCATCATGCCCGGCCGCATGCTCAACATGCTGGCCAACATGATGGAGCGCTACACCCGCATGCTGCCCGATGACCGCGTGCCGCGCGAGATTGCCACCGCCACGGCCATTGAATACGCCCGCTTCGGCTGGACGGTGAACAACGCCTGCGAGCGCGCCGAATACTTTGTGCGCAACTGGCGCCAGAACCGCCTGCACAAGCAATTCGACAAGATGCCGTTCCTGCTGCGCCGCGTAACCTGCGGCTGGAAGGGCGACCACAGCTCCGGTAAGCCGGAAAGTCTGACCTGGGCACTGAACAACGTGCACGTGACCGATGACCGCTACACCGGCTGCTGCTGGCGCTGCGGCTATATCCTCAATAATGTGTACGGCGACAGCATTCACGGGTCCCCCTATTTCGAACCGTTTGAGGGCATGTACCTGAACAACCACCACAAGTTCACCCAGGATGTGGGCGGCGTGTGCGGTGGTCTCTCCCACTTCGGCGCCTCCGCAGCCTGCGCCAACGGTGTGCCCGGCCTCACCATGGGCGAACCCGGCCACTGCGCTTACGTGGTCTGGATGAACGGCAAGTGGACCCCCGCCTACTCCGTGGACTGGCAGCGCGGCCTGCACTGGCGTCCGTGGATGGATAACTACAACTATTCCTCCCTGCACCTCACCACTGACCTGGTATCCACTGAGCAGAAGAACGCCACGCGCCTTTCTAACGCCTACTTCGCCCTGGCCCAGATGGCCCAGCTGAAGAACGAGACCCAGCAGGCCCACAAGCTTTACCTGCAGGCAGAAGAAGCCCAGCCGCGCAATTACCCCGTCTACCGCGCTCATGCCGAGATGCTCAAGCAGAGCATGCCCGACAACACGCAGTCCTGGATGGAGCTCAACAACAGCGTGTGCAGCAACATGACACCCGTGTACCCCGAGTGCGCCTCCACCCTGGTGCGCAGCTATGTGTACGACAATCTCGTGAAGAGTGGTGCCGCCACAGATATGCAGGAAGCCGCCTTCGATGCTTTCTGGCGCAACATCAAGGCCCGCGGCCCGGAGCGCTGGAACCTCCAGGAACTGGCCGACAAGCAGATTGCGATTCTCAACAAGAGCCGCAAGGATGCCGCCACGGAGAACACCTGCACCGTATTCCGCAGCATGATGATGAACACCATCTCCAACGAGGCCTACACCTCCTACGCCCTGGAGTGCGGCAACAACATGCTCAAGAACATGAATGAGGAAGGCAAGTCCCGTATCCTCGCCATCATGACGGAAGCCATCACCACCGGCGAGGGCATGAGCCCCGAAAACCGCCAGAAGGCTCTGGTGAACGCCGTGCTGACCACCGAGGCCATGCGCGATGCCGGTGCCTTCCAGAGCGTGAGCAAGTTCTTTGATGCAGAGCTTACGCATGAGAACCGCCCGATTGGCGAGTTCGAAGGATTCCCCGGCCAGCTGGTATCTGAAGGCGGTGTCGTGTTTGCCTCCTCCACCAGCCAGTGGGACAAGCCCATGACCCACGCCAACATCCTGACCCGCCTGGGTGGCCAGATTCACACCGGCCGCGATAAGGATGCCTGGGTTGCTGTGAAGCTGCCGAAGCACGCCACCGTGAGCGGTGTTGTGGTGGCTGCCCACAAGAATCGCGCCCACTGGGGCCGCCTGAACGGCATCCAGGTGCAGGTATCTGAAACCGGCAAGGATGGCGACTGGCAGAACGTGGGCGCCCGAGTGGAGAAGTGCGACCAGCGCATCATCCGCATCGACCTCACAACTGAGCAGCCCCGCGCGCTCTACATCCGCATCATCCGACCGGAGACGCAGGATGTATTCCACCTGGACGGCTTCTATGTATTCGGCACCCCCGCCGCCTGATTCTAACCCTTTAATTCATCTCATATCATGAAAATTACCTTTTCACTCCTGATGGGCCTGGCTGCAGCCTGCATCGCACTGCAGCCCGCCGCCCAGGCTGCTACCAAGGTGGCCAACTATGCACAGGCCCAGGCCAAGCTGAACGATGACGGCTACGTGCTCTTCATCTACGGCCAGGGCTGGGACAAACGCGCCCAGCAGGCCATGACCGAGCTGTACAACAACCCGGAAATCGCCAAGGCTGCCGGTGGCGCCGCCATGATGCTGGTGGGCTTCCCCGAAGGCACGGACGAAACCCGCAACCCGCTCATGAAGAAAATCATGGGCGAGCTCCAGCTGCCGCATGTGCACAGCAAGCATTCCTTCCCCGCTGTGGTCATGTACAACAAGGCAGGCCGCCTCACCTCCATCATCAGCGGCCCGGCCATGACCTACCCCGACCCCGCCCGCATCGCCCGCGTGATTTCCGTGCGACGCCAGGGCATGGCTACCCAGCGCCAGCTGCTGGCCGCCGCCAACGAGAAGCAGGGCGAGGAACGCGCCAGGCTGCTGCTGCAGGCAGCCCGCGTGCCGAACCTGGAACGACCCGACCGCATTCAGCAGCTCATCAAGGAAGCTGACCCCGAAGATAAGGCAGGTTGCCTCGCTGCGCTGAATTTCTACAACACCACCGTGGGTGACAAGGCCGGCGAGATGTCCCTGGCCGATATCCTGAAAGCTCAGGATGCCGCCATCGCCAATCCCCTGCACACCGTGCAGCAGAAGCAGAACGCCTGCGCCTACGCTATCGGCACCATCCGCCGCCGCGCTGGTGCCGGTGGTTCCGACCTTATTCGCAAGTATGCCACCCAGATGAAGCAACTCGACCCCACCTCCGTGCTGGGGCAGTCTGCCGATATCGTGATGCGCGACTGGACGCACGGCCTGCAGTTTGTGCGCGGCTGGTCCCCCGGCACCCTGCCCATCCAGGGGCAGCCCACCGAGCTGCTCGGCAAGCTCCCCATCAGCGATGCCGGCACCTACAAGCTGCACTTCAAGCCCACCGGCGGCGACAAGGCCATCATCGCCCGCGTGGCGCTTTACGATGGCGACACCCTCATCTCTGAGGATGTCCGTACCACGGCCATTGCCGATAACGGTCAGGACCACTACTACACCCTCACCGTCACGGCAAAAGTGAACACACCACGTATCTTCATCACTTTCAACAACGAGGAATCCGACCGCAATACCTACGGCAAATTCTTCATCACAAAAGACTGAAGTTCCTTTGCCTTGCAAATTCAGACCGCGCACCGGGGAATCTCCCGGCGCGCGGTTTGTTATACACGATAAAAACGCTGCATAAAGGCCGGATTCGATTCCTGATACAGCGTCTCGGCGAGGGAATCGGCTACGTCAATCAATTTCTGCTCAAGATTACACAGGAAGGGCGACACCCGGTTGATACTCCCCGTGCCGGCATAGTTGGTGCAGCCACAGGTATTCAGGCAGCGGTGGCGCAGCGAGCAAAGGCGGCATTCCGGCGTGGCATTACCCCGGGTTGCAACATAGTATGCCTGCCTGGCACGGTCGATGCCGTGGTACACATCACCAAAAGTTATCTCCGGAGTATCACCCACCCCGACCATGCGTGAACAGGGGAAGAAATGACCATCCACCGACACAGCAATCTCCTGCTCGCCAATGGTGCAATGCGCGCAGCTTCGTTCCCCTTCGCGGAAGGAGCTCCATATCTTGCCTTCTATATTCTCCTCGTGCACGGGTGCACCAGCCCGGTAGGATTCAAGCATTTTTTCCTGCAAGGCCTCCAGCTGCCGGCACAGGGATTCGAACTCGTCATCACTCCACCGGCTCCAATAGTCAAAATTCAGCCCGATGATACCGTTGTAATGTGTACTCAACCACTGTACTCCCTCACTGAGCCAGCGGTGATTCGCCGGATTCACCACGCAGATAACCCGGCTGCGCAGCGTGGGAAACTCCTGCATGAGCGCCAATGCCGCAGCCGCGGCTGCGTGGCTCCCCTGCCCATCGGCATAGCGGCGGTTCACATTATGCATCTCCGGCGAACCATCCACCGACAGCCCCACCAGGAAATCCCGCTCCGCCATCCAGGCCAGACGCTCGCGGTTCAGCAAAGTGCCATTGGTGGTGATTCCATAGCGCACCGCCACGCCAAGCTCCGCAGCGCGGCGTTCCATGTACGCATGGCAATGGCGCAGCAAATCCCACTCCAGCAGCGGCTCACCACCAAAAAAGCTCACATCCACCCCGCGGCCGGTGCGCAACGCTTCCGCCAGCCCGGTCTCCATGCCCAGCTCGGCCACCTCGCGGGTCATGGCATGCGCATACTTGCGCCCGGCGTAGCAATAAGCGCAACGCAGGGTGCAATCATGCGTGAGGCACAGGGTCAGCTGCAGCGTATCTCTCACCGCGAGGCTCGTTTCTTACCCGGCAGGGGTTGCTGTCGCACCCCCGGCATCATCTGCTTCATTCTTCCCCCCAGGCGCTGCGGGCGGGTGTTTTCCTTCTCCTCCTGCGGTTTCACCACAGGTTCTCCAGGCTGCACACCAGGCGGCAGCAGGAGAACGCCGCCCAAGCGTTGCTGCTGCTGGCAGGCAGCCAGCACCACAGCAGCGGCCATGGGGTACAGCAGGTTCTTCTTCCGGGTAGAAGGGTTGATCTTCATGGTGTCTGGAGGAATCATTTATCAGCCTTGACGGGCGTTGCACCCTTGGCCGGTTCTACCATAATCACGCCACCGAGTGCCTGCGGGGGTTCACCACCCAGGCGCTGCTGCTGTTGCTGCTGCTGGCAGCTGGAAAGCACGGCGCTACCCACCACGGCAGCGGCTGCCAGCGGGTAAACAAGCTTCTTCTTCTGATTTGCAGGTTTGATATCCATGCGTTTATCCTACCATACCGCACGCACCGCTGCAAGAGCAAAGACAAAACCGCGCACCGGGAAAATCCCGGCACGCGGCCACTGCTTGCATTGACGTTATTACCGACTCAAACTTCCTTATTTACCCAGAGCGGCGCTCCAGGTCTCCGCCTTGAACCCAGGCACCACCTTCCCCTCGGCAGTCACCAGAATCGGGCGCTTCACCAGCAGGCCATCCGTGGCCAGCAGTGCCAGCTGCTCGTCCTCGCTCATGGTCTTGAGCTGCTCTGCCAGGTTCATCTCGCGGTACTTCACCCCGCAGGTGTTGAAAAACTTCTTCAGCGGTACGCCGCTGGCCTGCCACCAGGTGCGCAGCTCCTCTGCCGTGGGCTGCTGCTCTGCTATGTGACGTGCGCTGAATTCCACCCCCTGCCCGGTAAGCCAGCTCTTTGCCTTCTTGCAGGTCGTGCACTTCGGATATTCGATAAATGTCGTGTTCATGGCGCTACATTAGAACAATTCTAATCTTAATGCAAGCAAAAAAGTAGGAATTGACAAAATTTCTTCAAAAAAGCAGAATTTTCATGATATTTTTCTTGCCAGATGGGAAAACGCGTGTATAATCTCTGCACCATGACCCGCAAAGGTGGTATCAACAAGACACGTAAGGCCGTGGCCAAGCGTTTCAAGGTGACCGGCACGGGCAAGGTTCTGCGTCGCAAGCAGGGTAAGCGTCACATTCTCCAGAAGAAGTCCAGCAAGCGCAA
>JAFYWX010000014.1 GCA_017546445.1 Akkermansia sp.
CACGGGTTCCTATTCCTTATTTTGCTTTACGAGGGGTTACGCGCACCATGCTGACGCACGGTGCGCTCCACCGCCTCGCTATTGATAGGCCGCCCGTTTCACGGGCTTTTGAATTCCGCTCGCTGACGCGAGCCATCATTCACACAAATCGCCATTTACTGAGTTCTTAGAGGTAACCAGCTATTAATAATCAAAGGCGCTGGCCTGCAGCAGGTCCTCGGCGGAGATATAGGGAATGAGCTCCGTGTCCGGGTGGTTGAAATTGGGCGGCAGGTTATTTTCGGTGATGAGGGTGTTGCCTTCGGGCAGGGGCATGGCATGGCGGGCATGCGCATGCAGCGCGAGTGAGGGTACCATAATCAGGCATTTGCCGGCTGCTGCTGCGGCGGCCTTTGCCCAGGCGGTGCGGGCCGGGTGATGGTAGGCCGCTACATCGCTGCGCACGGCGGGGGGAATGAGCAGGGCGATATCCGGCTTGTGCTCCTGCTCCAGGGAGCCGAGCGCCGCCGGGGCATCGAGAATGCCGCATTCCTTATTCATGATGCCACCGGTGCAGATGAGCTGCTGGGGCAGGGGAGATTGGGCCAGCTTGCTGAGCAGTTCCGGTGAATTGGTCACCAGGGTGCAGGGCATATCCCCCAGCTGGGAGACCAGTACCAGCGCGAGCGGGTCGCTGTCCAGATACACGCACATACCTGGCTTGATGTGTGCGGCGGCCAGAGCGGCCAGCTGGCAATCCGGGCGGGCAGAGGAATCCTTGCCGAGGGTGGGGAGTATGTATTTTGCGCCGCCGTGGGTGCGCTGAAGCAGCCCCTGTGCCTGCATGTCCACCAGGTCGGTGCGAATGGTTTCATCCGTCACGCCGAGTTCGCGGGCGAGGGTGGCTGAGCGTATGCTGCCGCGTTGCTGCAGGATGCGGAGGATATAGGCGCGTCTCTCCTGGGCAACATACATGGGGAAAAGGGAGAATCAGGGGTGGAAGGTGGCGGCAAAGTCCTCCAGCTTGCTGATGAGGAGACCGGCGGCCTCGCAGAACACGGCGGAGACATCCTCGTTCACCCGGCGGCTGCGGGCGCAGAGCTCCTGGATGAGCTTCTGGATAATCTGCACGCGGCGGCTGGCTAAATCCACCGGGAAGGAGGACTGGCGGGTCAGCAGAATGGTAGCCAGAATGTAGGAAACCACGCCGGCATAGCGCTTGATGAAGTCCTCGGCCTCTTCTCGCCCCACGTTTTCACGAATCATCATGTGCTTCTGCACCAGCGCCGTCAGGCGGGAGGTTTCCTGGAACAGGGGGTGGTGCATGGCGCCCTTAACGGCTTTGGCATGGTCGGGCAACACAAAATCGAGCACATCCCAGTTGCGGTCGCCGTTCTGCTCCGGCGGCATGTGGGCCTCATCCTCCGCGGCCATCTGGTTGAGCAGGTCGGTGCGGTCCATGACATAGGCCTCGGAAAGCTGGCCGTTGATTTCGTGGCGGTATTTGGCGCGGATGGTGGGGTGAATGGCCATGTAGGCCTCTGCCCGGTTCAGGCGGGCATCCCAGGAGCAGCTGGGAAGCTTTTCGGTATGGATGATGGCCATAGCCGCGCCTTCGAAGCGGGAGACGTTGTAGGCCACATGGTCGCGCAGGGCTTCCATGTTCAGGAATGCCTGGCTGTTGGCCTCCTGCCAGGTCATTTCCCACTGCGGAAGCGAGATTTCGTAGTCGAAATCAGCCGTTTCGATGAGCAGGCGGGTTTCCCGCTGCACAAAGAGCTCTACGGAGAGCAGGTTGGAAAGCGCGCGGCGATTGTCCTCATCCGGCACACGGCGGGAGAGGGTGATATCCCCCGCCTGCACATGCCCCTGGGAGTGGCTGCGCAGCTGCGCCAGCACCGGGTGCTCTTCCTTCTGGGCGCGGGTGGGCTGCCGGTTGGTGAAACTGACACGGCAGCCTGCAATGTCCCGCAGGCAGTTGCCCTCCAGTATGAAATCAATGGGCTCGCCGCCATCAATCCCCCACAGGGTGAGGTGCGTCACACCCCGCGAGGTGTTGTCGATAACACCTCGGGTGATTAAGGGTGTGATGAGGGCGAGCATAGAGGGCTGAATGAGTGCTTACTTGCTGCTGGGGGCGGGCAGGGTGGCGGCCAGGTGTGCTACGGCCTCCGGGGCATTCATGAGCTCCACCACGGCATCCCACTTGCCCTGCATGAGCGCCTCGCGGGGCTCGGCAGGCATGGTGATGGGGAAGCTGGCGGCGGGGCAGCTCAGGGTCATGCTTTCCAGGTCAACCGTCCACTGGGTATCCGGGGCGGCTGTGGTGATTTCCATGGCGCGGAGCAGGTCCTCGCGGCTGGCGCGTACGCAGGGCAGGCCGATGCCGCTGCTGTTGCCAAAGAAGATTTCGGCAAAGGTCTCGGCCACGATGGCCTGGATGCCGCTGCGCTTGATGGCCTGCGGGGCGTGCTCACGGGAGGAACCGCAGCCGAAGTTCTCACCACCCAGGATGATGGTGGCGCCGGCGTGCTGCGGGGCATCGATGGGGTGGCCCTTGCTGCTGCCGTCGGCGTTGAAACGCTCGTCGTAGAACATGGTGCCGGCCAGTTCATCGAAAGTGATGCACTTGAGGAAGCGGGCGGGGATGATGCGGTCAGTATCCATATCCGCCCCGGCTACGGGAACGGCCTTGCCGCTGATGCTGATAATCTTGGTAAGAGGCATGTGTTGTAGAAAGGTTATGGGTTACTGAATGTCGAACACCTCGCGGGCATCGGCCACGGTGCCGGTGACGGCGGCTGCAGCGGCCATGATGGGGCTCATAAGCAGGGTGCGGCCCGTGGGGCTGCCCTGGCGGCCCTTGAAGTTGCGGTTGCTGGTGCTGGCGCAGATCTGGTCGCCCACGAGCTTATCAGGGTTCATGGCCAGGCACATGGAGCACCCGGGCAGGCGCCACTCAAAGCCGGCATCGCGGAAAATCTGGGCAATGCCTTCTTCCTCGCACTGCACGGCGGTCATCTGGGAACCCGGCACGGCCAGGGCCTTGATGCCCGGCTTCACCTTGCGGCCCTTCAGGTAGGGAGCCACGGCGCGGAAGTCGGTGATGTGGCCGTTGGTGCAGGAGCCGATGAACACCACATCCACGGGAAGCCCCTTGATGGGCTGGCCGGGGGTGAGCTTCATGTACTCCAGAGCGGTGGTGTAAGCCTTTCGGCCTTCGTCATCGCGGGCTGCCTCCGGGGCAGGTACGCTGCCGCCGATGCCGATGTTCATATCCGGGGAGATACCCCAGGTGACGGTCGGCTCGATTTCTTCGGCGGGGATGATGACCACGTCGTCGTACACGGCGTCGGCATCGGAGGCAAAGCTCTTCCAGCGCTCTACGGCGGCATCCCACTCAGCACCCTTGGGGGCAAAGGGACGGCCCTTCAGGTATTCGAAGGTGGTTTCGTCCGGGTTGATGTAACCGCAGCGGGCGGCGCCTTCGATGGCCAGGTTGCAGAGGGTCAGTCGGCCATCCATATCCATGGATTCAATGGCGCTGCCGCCGAATTCATAGGCATAACCCAGGCCGCCGTTGGCGCCAAGCTTGCCGATGATGTGCAGGGCCACGTCCTTGGCGGTTACGCCGGGGCGCAGGGTGCCTTCCACGCGCACGTTGCGCACCTTCAGCGGGCTCATGGCCAGGGTCTGTGTGGCCAGCACGTCGCGCACCTGGGTGGTGCCGATGCCCATGGCTATGCTGCCCACAGCGCCGTGGGTGGCGGTGTGGGAATCTCCGCAGACGATGGTCATGCCGGGCTGGGTGATGCCCAGTTCCGGGCCTACCATGTGAACGATACCCTGGCGACCACTGGGTAAATCGAAGAATCGGATATTGTTTTCCTGGCAGTTGCGGCGCAGCTCGTTGAGCATGGCTGCAGCGCGGGGGTCGGCAAAGGGTTCGCTCTGGTTATCGGTGGGGATGATGTGGTCCACCGTGGCGAAAAGGCGTTCCGGGTGCAGTACGGGTAGCTTCAGTTCACGCAGCATGGCAAAGGCCTGCGGCGAGGTAACTTCGTGCAGGTACATGGTGGCTATGAATAGCTGCGTACGCCCGTCCGGCAGGGTGCCTGCCGTGTGTGCGTCCCATACTTTTTGGTATAATGTCTTACCCATAATTGTGCTTATGGGGCACTGTAACATATGCACGCGTGAGAGTCAAGTAGGCAAGACACGATGACCACCTGCTATGACACAAGGCGAGGGGGGGTGGATTTTGAATTTTTGATTTTTGATTTTTGATGTGTTTAGTTCCGCGCGCCGCCGGGAAAACAGAAAAACCGGTTCCTGCGTGGCGCAGAAACCGGTTTTGTTGAGCTTTTGTGCGGTATCTTTACTCGCCCAGAACCTCAGCGCGCTCCTCGAGCAGCTCGGCGCAGGAAGCGTCAATCTTGGCGCGGGAGAACTCGTCGATGGGCAGACCCTCAACGATGCTGTAGGTGCCGTCCGCATTGGTGCGGGTGGGCTGGGAGCAGATGATGCCGGCGGGCAGACCGTACTTGGTGCCGTCGGTGTAGGAAGCCACGGAGAACCAGTCGCCCTCGGCGGTGGGGGTGGTCAGGTTCTTCACGGTCATCAGGGCGGCGTTGGCTGCGGAGGCAGCGGAGGAAAGGCCGCGGGCCTGGATGATGGCGGCGCCGCGCTGCTGCACGGTCTTGATGAAGTCGGTCTTGAGCCATTCGATGTCGGAGATGACCTCGGTCACGGGCTTGCCACCAATCTTGGCGTTGGTGAAGTCCGGGTACTGGGTGGCGGAGTGGTTGCCCCAGATGGTCATGTTGGTCACCTCGGTCACGTGTACACCGGCCTTGGCAGCGAGCTGGCTCTTGGCGCGGTATTCATCGAGCTGGGTCATAGCGAAGAAGTTCTCCTTGGGCAGACCGGTAGCGTTGTGCAGGGCGATGAGGCAGTTGGTGTTGCAGGGGTTGCCCACCACGAACACGCGGCAGCCGGGGGCGGCGTTCTCGGCGATAGCCTTGCCCTGGCCCACGAATACCTTACCGTTGATGGAGAGCAGGTCCTTACGCTCCATACCGGCCTTGCGGGGAACGGAACCCACCAGCATGCACCAGTCGGCATCCTTGAAAGCCACAGCGGGATCATCGGTAGCCACGATTTCCTTCACCAGCGGGAAGGCGCAGTCCTCGAGCTCCATCACAACGCCCTGCAGCTTCTCCAGGCAGGGGGTGATTTCGAGGAGCTTCAGGATAACGGGCTGATCAGCACCCAGCATCTCGCCAGCTGCAATGCGGAACAGAAGGGAATAGGAAATGTTGCCGGCGGCGCCGGTCACGGTCACAGTTACGGGTTTCTTCATAACGCGGAGTATTTTATGCAATACCTGGTCAGAGTCAATCCTAAAGTGTGCGATGGGTGGGCCTTGTGTCACTTTTTTGAAAAAAATGAAAAAATGATGAAAAAAGGTGTTGACGAAACGCGGATGAGCTGGTATCTTTGGCGGCACACAGCATTTGGAGCGGTGGCTGAGAGGCTGAAAGCACCCGTTTGCTAAATGGACGTACTGCGTTAAACAGTACCGGGGGTTCGAATCCCCCCCGCTCCGCTGATGGAAGGCACCAACGCTAGCAAGTGTTGGTGCCTTCTGCTTTTTACGCCATGAAACTCACCGCCGCCAGAACTCAGGATGAATTGCAACGCATTGTTGATAAAGAGTTGCTGCGCCGCCTGCTGGCGGATTCGCCGCTGAATCTGCCCCGGGTGTTTCTTTATGCCCTGAGCTTCATTTTCATGCCCGGTGGAATTCTGGGGCCGATGCTGGGGGCGGTGAGCACGGCTGTGATGGCGGCCATTGCTGCCTGGCTCTGGCTGTGGGGTGAACCGCAGGCGTTGGATTCTTTTCTGTGGTTCTGGCTTATCTGGGCAATGGTGGATCTGGTGCTGTTGCTTCTGATTCGTCTGGTGGTGGGTATCTGCCAGTACCGGCAGGGTAAGGTGTATCTGCCTGCTGAGGAAACAACTGCAGAGGTGCAGCTGCAGCCGGGTGGCCGCCTGGTGCTGGATTTGGCGAAGGATGAGGAGAGAAACCCGCATGTGGTGGTGCAGGTGGCTGGGCAGGGTATCTATGTGCTCACGCTGAAAGTGGAAGATGAAGATGCTGATGTGGATTTGCTGGTGGAAGGTTCCCCTTGTCTGGAGGAGCAGGAGCGGGTGCCCGGTCTGGTGCATGTCTGCCGCGCGGCGTATCGCCTGGCTCCCGGCAGGCACACGCTTTCTTTCCATGTGCAGAGCCGCACGGCCTCCCGCCTGGTGGTGAGCTTGCGTTGATTCGCGCTTGCGGGGCAGGGCGAAATGTGGTAAGCTTCTGCGCGTGAAGATAGATGCTCATACCACTCAGGAACAGTTACTGAAGCTCAGCGAGCAGGTGTTGCGCCGCGATTTGCTGCAGAGTACGCCGCTGAATCTGCGTTTCTTTCTGCGTTATCTGATTCTGTTTCTCCTGTTCCCCGGTATGGTGTTCGGGTTCAAGGCTGGCATGGGGATTACCCTAGCTTTCTGTGCGGCGCTGGTGGGTATTTTGTTCTGGGGAAGCGAAGCAGCCTCGGCCATGGCTGTTTACAGCTGGGTGAGTGCTGGTCTGCTGGTGCTTGTTTTTGTGACGATTGGCGTTATCCGCAAGGCCTGGAAGGAGCGCGAGGTGCGCCGCCAGTATCGCGCCGCCACTCCGGGGCTGCACCATGCCCAGCGTCATCCGCAGAAGCATGCCCTCCGCTGGCGGAAATCGAACACAGAGGGCTTTCTGGCTACGCATCTGGTGCTGAATGCCCCGCAGCGTGGCGTCTATGCCATGCTGGTCACGCTGAAGAATTACCAGGGCTCTCAGCTCATTACCCAGGGCCGCCAGGGTACGGCTGTGGTGCATGCCGGTGGCGGCAAGGGACAGGATTTTCATGCCTTGGTGCTGTATCGCCTGGAGCCGGGCCTGCATGAGCTTATCTGGGCCATATCCGGTGATACCGCCCCGCAGATTACAGAAGTTTCTCAGCTTAATAACATTTAACCACTATTTTATTGTATGATAGATTTTCAGAATGGAAGCCTGTTCAAGTTGTCGCCGGTGGAGCCTGAATCCCAGATGGGCCGCGTGGCTCCGCTGCTGATAGAGGACGAGCATATCGTGGCGGCGTTCAAGACTATTCGCGATTCCGTGGTGTTCACCAACAAGCGCGTGATTGCCTGCAATGTGCAGGGAATCACCGGCAAGAAGGTGGATTTCACCTCGCTGCCCTACAGCAAGATTCAGGCCTATTCCATCGAAACCGCCGGTACTTTTGACCTGGATTGCGAGCTCGATTTGTTCTATAGCGGTATCGGCCAGGTCCGGTTTGAGCTTCGCGGTGGATGTGATATCCGCGAGCTGTGCAGGGTTATCAGCACTTATGTGCTGTAAGACACTGCGGGCCGCAGGCACGCAATTTAGACCAGCCGCAGGCTGGATTTAGACTGCCAGGATTTCATTCCTCCGCCAGGAGGAATTTCACTGTCCGCCGTTCAGGCGGTCAATGTAGTTGAACTGATTTATTCTGCGCAGCGACAGCTGCGGATTATTCCTCTTTCATTGAGTTCAATCTTGTATTGATAGAGGAAATCAACATGCGACGAATAGACCCGGCATCCCTGCGCAATGATTCAGCAGTCGTGGCGAGCTCCGGACATGCCGTTGCGAGAACTTCCAGCCAGTATTCACATTCATGGCATTCCTTGAGTGATATGCGTAGTTTGTGGACAAAATCATCGGGGCTTTCTGCATAGCGGGCCTCAAACAGATTAGCGCCAATACTTGTGCCGGCACGCGCCAGCTGGTTCTTCAGAAACGAGCGACGCTCAATCTGGTCATAGAGCTGGACAAGTCGAACTGATAGGGAAATAGCCGCATGGCGAAGTCTGTCTTTTTCCATGGTGTTACGTTATACGGAATTTTTTGATTGTATGTAAAGATTTAGTTTCATTTTCCGCGGCCATGCGGCCGCCAGAAATAGAATTAGTCACACTTGCATTGTCCGCCTGAACGGCGGACAGTGAAATTCCTCCTGGCGGAGGAATGAAATCCTATCGGTCTAAATCCAGCCTGCGGCTGGTCTGAATTGCGTGCCTGCGGCCCGCAGTGTTGTGTTATGCTTTTGGGCTTGCAAATACGAGGTTTTATAGTAGAATATCCCGCGTTATGGCAGACCGTACACAGACTGATCCCGTCCGCATGGAAAAAATCGTCAGCCTTTGCAAGCGCAGAGGGTTCATTTTTCAGGCCGCTGAAATCTATGGCGGCTTGAACGGTTGCTGGGACTATGGTCCCCTGGGCGTTGAGCTCAAGCGCAATCTGAAGGATTACTGGTGGCGTGTCCACGTGCAGGAACGCCCCGATATCGTGGGTATGGATGGTTCCATCCTCACACACAACTCGGTGCTGGTGGCATCCGGTCACGTGGGTGGCTTCTGCGACCCGCTGTGTGACTGCCTGCTCACCAAGGAACGCCTGCGCGCCGACCAGATTCCCGCCCAGAGCGGTGTGGCCTACTGGTGGAAGGGCGCTGCCTGCAAGGATGGCTCCTGGAGCACGAAGAAGGAGTTCTCCATGCTGGTGGAAGGCACCGATGAGAAGAGCCTCAAACTTGCCCGCAAGGGTGCACTGCAGTACTACAGCCAGATTGCCGGCAAGGGTACTCAGCCTGCCGATCTGGAGCTCATCGAGGAAAGCACCGAGGAGGTGACCGACTCCGTGCGCTACAACCCCGCCAATGGCTCCCTGGTGACGGAGGCCCGCTCCTTCAACCTGATGTTCAAGACCACCATCGGCGCCACGTCCGATGAGAACGACCCCGCCAGCACCGGCTGGCTGCGTCCGGAGACGGCCCAGAGCATCTTCTGCCAGTACAAGAACATCCTCGATTCTTCCCGCAACAAGATTCCCTTCGGTATCGCCCAGATTGGTAAGTCTTTCCGCAACGAAATCAACCCGCGCAACTTCACCTTCCGCTCCCGTGAGTTCGAGCAGATGGAGGTGGAATACTTCTGCAAGGGCGAGGACGGCTTCCGCCTGACCGACGAGTGGCTGGAGAAGAGCCTGCAGTTCTACGAGAACATCGGTATCTCCCGCGATAAGATTCACATCCTCGACGTGCCGGATGAGGAGCGCGCCTTCTACTCCAAGAAGACCTACGACCTGGAGTACGAGTTCCCCTTCGGCGTGCAGGAGCTCATGGGCATCGCCTACCGCACCGATTATGACCTGGGCCGCCACCAGGAAGGCTCCGGCAAGCCCATGGAGTACTTCGACGAGGTGACCCGCGAGCGTTTCATCCCCCACGTGGTGGAGCCCTCCGCCGGTTGCGACCGCTCCGTGCTGGCCGTTATCTGCGAGGCCTTCGACGAGGAGGAACTGGGCAAGGACGGCAAGAGCGATATCCGCACCGTCATGCGCTTCCATCCCCGCATGGCCCCCATCAAGGCCGCTATCTTCCCGCTGCTCAAGAAGAACGCCGAGCAGGTGCGCATCGCCCGCGAAATCGAGGCCGAGCTGCGTCCCTTCATGAATGTGTTCTACGATGAGACCGGTGCTGTGGGCCGCCGCTACCGCCGTCAGGACGAAGTGGGTACACCCTTCTGTATCACGGTCGACTTCGAGACCCTGGGTGAGGAAGGTGACCCCGCCCTCAAGGATACGGTGACCATCCGCCACCGCGATTCCATGGAGCAGGAGCGCGTCGCCATCAAGGACCTGCTGCCCTGGCTCCTGAAGCGCATCCACTAATCGCTTTCAACCTGCGCCACCCCCGTGGATTTCCCCTGCGGGGGTGGCGCTCTCTTTTTTACTACCCCCTCTTACCCCCTATGAACCTTTGCGATACCAATCTTTCCCCTGCCTGCCAGCAGAAACTGCGTGACAGGTTGTTCGATGATGAAAAACTGCTCTGGGTGGGGCAACCTGTGCCGGACCCCTGGGCTTCGCCTGCTGGCTTCTTCTGTGTTTTGGGCTCTTGGTTGACCATGGGACTGCTGGTTGAGGTATGCCGCGATGGTAATCTTGCCTTTCTGGCGGTGATGCTTCCCTGCATTGCCCTGATGTGTGCGCCCTTGATTTCCAAGTGGATGCAGCAACAGGCTGTGTATGCCATCACCAGCAGGGGCGCCCGGGTTCTGCGTTGTAGCGCCATGGGTAAAGTTTCACTGCTTTATGAGCCGAAACCGGGAATGGTGAAAGCCCGCCAGGCGCTTCGCGGAGGGCTGGTGAATCTGGTGATGGGCAATTGTCCCTATACCCATAACAAAAACGGCGCTCCAGCCCCCGAGGGCTTTCTGCGCCTGACGGCAGCCGATGCCGAAAGAATCTTACCCCTTATCCGCCAACTTGAATCTTCCACAACCCCATAACCGTTATGAAATTATCTGATACTGAGCTGACAATGGCCGAGCGCCAGCTGATTGAGAATTCCCTGCTTCGTGGCGAAGAACTGCTGTGGGTGGGTAAGCCTGTGCCGCGTATGTGGTCTCCCTTGACCATTATTATGATGGTAATGGGCGTTTTCTTCCTGTGTATAGACAGCGTAGTCACCCTGGGCGTCATGGAAATGGGGGGCATCGAGTTGCTCTTTTCGCTTCCTTTCATGATTGCAGGGGCTCTTATGATTGCCTCTCCGTGGATTGGCATGAGCTGGCAGAAGCACCATGTGTATGCCCTGACCACCCGCCGTTCTCTGGTGTTCTGCTATATGTTCTGGAAGCATCATCAGATGTCCTTCCCCGTGGATAAGGTGATGCTGATTGACCGCAAGGTACCCGCCGCCGGGCTGGTGAGCCTGGTACTGGGCAAGAGTTCTATCTCCAGCACCAACAATGTGCCCGACCCCGAGGGATTCCTCAATATCACCGAAGATGCGGCAGCCGTGGTGGAACCGCTTATCATGCAGCTTGAAGAATCCTATACCAGGTAATTGCCATGAAACTTGCTGATACGGAATTAAGTTACGTGGATCGCCAGATGGTGGAAGCCAACCTGATGCAGAAGGAGGAGGTGCTCTGGGTGGGTAAGCCCATTCCCCGCCTGTTCAGCGCAGGTTCTCTGGGTTCGTTCATCTTTTCCCTGCCGTGGCTGGCCTTTATTTCGTTCTGGACCTATATGGCAGCGCAGGCCAGCCTGGCATTCGCGGCTTTTTCCCTTCCGTTCTGGTGCATCGGCATTGGCCTGTTCTCCTCTCCCTGGTGGGGTCTGCGTAAACAGAAGCGTACGGTACAGGTCATCACGAATCGCCGTGCCATGGAATTGTACCCTGGCATCTTTGGCTCATTCAAATCGCATGTGTGGCCGCTGGAGCCCGGCATGGTGAAATCCTGCACTGTGCGTAAGGATGGCAGCGGTGACCTGATTATGGGCTATGAGGAACGCCATGGCAAGCATGGCTCCCGTATGGTGGCGCAGGGTTTCATGAATGTGCCCGAGGTGCGCCGCGTGGAGCAGTTCCTCTATGAGCTGACCGAGGAGCAATAATGCCGGCTGACCACAGAGATTTCGGCTTGTCGCCCAGGCAGGTCGCCTTGGTGCAGAACGCCCTGCGCCCCGGTGAGCAGGTCCGCTGGGTGGGGCAGCCCCTGGCTTTCCGGAGCATCGACTGGGGAAATTGTATCGGCGCGTGGCTTTTCTCGGGAGTGTTAGGCAGTCTGGGCGGGTTTGTCTTTTATCATCTGGTGACCGGGGAACCGGAGGGCGGGGGCTTTGTGCTTCTGTTTGCCTATGGTTTATCCCTCATCTTCGTGTTGCTTTCCGTGGCAGCCGTGCTGACTCCGTTTGTGCGCTTGTGGCTCTTGCATAATACCTTCTATATTATCACGAATTGCCGTGCCCTGATTGTCGGCTCCGGGGCAGATTCGTGGCCTCTGAGCCGCAGGATGGTGGCCAGTAATTTTCAGCGGAAGGATGGCAGCGGAAATCTGGTTTTTGCCTCACGCTGGGAGGATGGCCCCAAGGGGATGGGGCGCACTGTTGAGCACGGTTTCATGAATCTTCGCGATGTGCGCCTGGTAGAGGAAATCCTGGAAAAGACTACCGCAGAAAGGGTGAAAGCATGAAATCCCCCGACCTCAGAGATTTCGGGCTGAACCCCAGGCTGTGTGCCAGGGTGCAGGCCGTCCTGCAGCCCGGTGAGCTGGTGCGCTGGGTAGGGCAGCCTGTTGTCCGGCACTTTGAGCCAGACGGGGGGAACCGCGTGTTCGGGGTGCTCTTTTTCTCGCTATTCGGATTCGTCGGGGCAGGGATGCTGTATTTCCTCTGTCAGGATAGAGTGAACACGGACTCAATGATGGGCGAGATTCTCAGCTGGGTAATGGCCATTGTGTTTTTCATGGTGCCCATCGTTGCGTGTATCATCGCTCCACGGATGCATGCCGCCAGACTTCGGAGTACGGTCTATGTGATTACCAATCGTCGGGCGATTGTATGCGGCTGGGAGGTGAAATCCTGGCCGCTGGAGCCGGATATGGTGTTCAGTAATGACCAGGCAAGGGACGGCTGCGGAAACCTGGTCTTTGGCCTGAGGGAGGATGAAAGTGTCGGTTTTATGGATATCCGCGATGTGCGGCTGGTGGAGGAAATTCTGGAAAAGACCATAGCTGAACGCGAAAACTCATGATGACTCTGCCGGAACAGCAATATCTGCAACAGGTGCTCCGCAGCGGCGAGGAAATCCGCTGGCAGGGTCGCCCTGTGCCGGAGTTGTTCACCGTGGATACGGTCATGTCGATGCTGGGTGGTGTGCTGGCTCTGGCTATCTGCGCGGGCTGGGTATGGCTGGCGCAGGATTTCGGCTGGGGCTTCGGAATGTGCTCGCTGCCTGCCTGGTGGGGGACGTGCTTGTTGTTGTCGGCTCCCTGGCGACACCGCCGCAGACTTCGCCGTACGCTGCTGTTGGTTACGACCGGGCGAGTGATGCAGCTTTATCCCGGTTTTCTTGGCCGCGTGAAGAAAATGGATGGCTGGAAGCTGCGTCCCGGTTTGCTGCAGCGCTACACGGTGCAGGAGGACGGCAGCGGGGATTTGATTTTTGGCTACAATATGCAGGTGCGCGGCACCCACCAGACCGGCCGCTCTGTGCCTTTCGGGCTGCAGGCCGTGCCGGAGGTGGAGCATGTAGCCACGTTGATTCAGGAACTTTGCAAGAATGATGATGACGCCCGATGAACAGACCCGCCTGCAGGCAGAACTGCTGCCAGGCGAAACGCTGCTGTGGCATGGTCGCCCGCAGCAGCCGGTGGTGAACAGTGCTACGCTACCGCTTTTTCTGCTGGCGCTGCTTTGTCCGCTGCTGTTGATTATTCCGCTCATGCAGCAGCGGCAGCTGCGCCGCACGCTGTATGTGCTCACTGACCGCCGGCTGCTGGTATACCGCGCCAACTGGTGGCGCGGGGTGCAGCGCCACGCCTGGCCGCTGGAGCCGGGTATCATCACCGCCCGTGTGCAGCGTCCCGGGGGCAGGGGGGACCTGGTTATGGAATATACCTACGGCCGCCGCATTTCCCCCGATAAAGGCTTTCTCAACGTGCCCGATGCCCTACGCGTGGCCCGTTTGATTGATGAGGCTGAGAAGAAGCTCAACTGCCCCTGATGATATGATGAAGTTTGATGATTTACCCGTCCATGTGCGGCAGGAGGTGGAAAATGCCCTGCTGCCCGGCGAGGACGTGCGCTATGTCAGCCGCCCGAAGACTTGTTTTGCGGAGGTGCTGCTGCGTGGTGAATGGGCACTTTTTGCCTTCAGCCTGTTCTGGAATCTTTTTGTTCTGATTTTTGTGGCTTTTGCCGTGTGGCAGGTGCTGGTGGGGACGAAACCGCTTATTTTCCTGATATCGGTATATGCTGGCTTGCTGATATTTGCGCTTGCCGGGTGGTTGCTTGTGCGCCTGTCAACAGGCGATGTCCGGTATCTGAGGGCGGCATGGTATCTGGTGACCACGCGGCGCGTGATGATTCTGCGTCCGGGGAATATGCTCATATCCCGCCCGCTTTCTGCAGAGCTGATTTCGCATGTGGAGGTGCGACCGGATGGTTCGGGGTTTCTTTATTTCGGCTCCGGAAAGAAAAAGGACGAATTGCTGGTAGACGAGAGCTTTGCTTTTATTCCGGAGGTGCGCCGAGTGGAAGCACTTATCAACGAACTTGCCGCCCAGGTGCCGCCTATGCCGGAGGAGAAATGGCCCGCCCCGGATTGGGGTATACTGGAACCTGCCTGTCTTAGTCGTCTGCAGGAAGAACTGGAGCCTGGTGAGCAGGTGCAATGGATAGGATGCAGTATGCCTGTCAGGCAGACGCTGTCGCCTCTGACACGTTGTCGGTATGGGGCCTGGACACTGGTTAATCTTCTTGGCGTTGTCTGTGCCGTTCATTCGGCTGCGGAAAAACTGGGAATTCTGGTTCTGGGGGCTCTGTATCTGGTGATTGCTGCCTGTTTCCTGCTGCTGCTTTTTGCTTCCGAACGCTCAGTCTACGCTATTACCAATAAACGGGTATGCGACATCAGCCCAAAAAAGGTGCGCTCCTTCCTCCGCAGGGTGACCGCCATTGAGCACCATCCTTGCGGTGCAGTCAGCATCAGCCTTAAGACCCGCGGCGAGATGCCGGAGGATATGGAACGCCTTTCCAGTACGCTTCCTGCGGTTATTCTGCTTAGTAATCAATTCCCGGAGGAAAAATAGATTAGCTTGCGAGCTGCTGGTGGGTGCGGATGAAGGCGTTGAGCTCGTCGAGCATGCGCTGCTGGGTGGGGCAGCTGCGCTGGCGGTCTCCCAGGAGCTTGCTGCATGATTCTACCCCGGCAAATTCGTAGGTGGTGAGGCCGAGGCGGCGCAGTTGTTCCAGGTGCTGCTCCAGTTCATTGAAGAAGAAAAGGGGAAGGGGGCTTTTCTCTGCCATTTCCTGCAGATTGATGACCACAGGCGGGGTCTGCGGGTGCAGGTGCTCGGCAATGCGCGGCAGACCGGCCTGGCAGAGCATGTTCTTGATGCGCTGGAACAGGTATTCCAGCGGCACGGCATGCAGCGGGCATTTTTCCTCCAGATACAGCAGGATGGCCTTGGCTATTTCCTCGCGGAAGGGCAGGCGCACCCCGGCGGCATCGGCTGCCTGTTGCAGCACGGTCTCCAGCCATTCCCGGTCGTAATCGGAAATGACGCAGTGGCCAGTCTGCAGCAGCGGACGCTTGTTCTTGAAGGCTATCATGTTCTTATTCCAGGGGAAGTTTGCGCTGCAGCGGGTCCTGCACGGTCTTGATTTCCATGCGGCGCACCAGTTCAATGAATTCATCCACCGTGCGGAACTGGCGGTACACGGATACATAGCGGATGTAGGCCACCGGGTCGATGGTCTGCAGCTTCTCAATCACCTTCATGCCGATGACGGAGGAGGGCACCTCGCGCTGGTGGTCGCGGTGCAGGTCGGCCACAATCTCATCCACGGCTATGTCCAGCTGGTCCATGCTCACCGGGCGTTTCTCGCAGGCTTTCACCATGCCGCGCAGAATCTTTTCGCGGTTCAGGGCCTCGTGCAGGTTGTCGCGCTTCACGACGCGAAGCTCCGTACGCTCAATCTGTTCGTACGTGGTGTAGCGGTAGCTGCAGCGCAGACATTCACGACGCCGACGTATGCACGTGCCGTCCTTCGACATGCGCGAGTCGATTACTTTATCATCCATGTATCCGCACTGTATGCATCGCATGCCCCCTACATTATCACAATTTCTTGTACCGTCAAGCGGGAAATGGTGCCAGATATGGAATATCAAGCCCTTAGCGCGCGGGTGAATTCTTCGCTTTTCCGTAGCATTTGTCCGCGATGACAAAAAGTGAAAATAAAATTAGAAAAGTTCTAAATTAACTATTGACATACCAAAATGGTAGTGTTATATTGAGCGCGTTCCCGGGCTAACGGGTAAACCATACACGACACAACAACACAACACGAAAGAAACACGACTATGAAGAAGTACCAGTGCACCATCTGTGGCGAAGTAATCGAGAGCGAAACCATGCCGGAAGTATGCCCCGTGTGCGGGGTGGATACCTTCATCGAGCTGGACGAGGCCGCCGAGAAGGTATATGCCGATGAACACCGCGTAGGTGTAGCCAAGGGGCTGGACGAGGTGGTGGTGCAGGGCTTGCGCGACCATTTCACCGGCGAATGCTGCGAGGTGGGTATGTATCTGGCCATGAGCCGCCAGGCCGAGCGCGAGGGCTACCCCGAGGTGGCCGAGGCTTTCCGCCGCTATGCGTTCGAGGAAGCCGAGCACGCCGCCAAGTTTGCCGAATTGCTGGGTGAGGTGCTGACCGATAGCACGGAGAAGAACGTCTCCATGCGTGCCGATGCCGAGTTCGGCGCCTGCAACAGCAAGCTGGCCATTGCCAAGCGCGCCAAGGAGCTGGGCTACGACGCCATTCACGACACCGTGCACGAGATGTGCAAGGATGAGGCCCGCCACGGCAAGGGCTTCGATGGCCTCCTGAAGCGCTATTTCGGCAAGGCATAAACGAGATTTCCATAACACAGAAAGGCTCTGGGATAAATCTCAGAGCCTTTCTGCATTTTGCGTTTTGCATTTCGCGTTCTTTTATGTTATGGTAGGCGCATGCAGAGAGAACAGCTGATTGCCGCCGCAAAGGAATTGAGCCGCGAGGTGAGTGCCCTGGAGTTTGCCGCCCCGGTGGCCTATACCTATAACCCGCTTGATTATGCCTGGGAGGGGCATGAGGCCTATATCCGCAAATTCGGTGCCGGGCAGAAAGATGTGCTGTATCTGGGTATGAATCCGGGGCCCTTCGGCATGGCTCAGACCGGCGTTCCCTTTGGCGAGATTGCGGCGGTCACGCTGTGGATGGGTATCACCGCCTCGGTGGGAAGCCCGGAGCAGACGCACCCGAAGCGCCCGGTGCAGGGCTTTGCCTGTCCGCGTTCGGAGGTGAGCGGTCGCCGTCTCTGGGGCCTGTTCGAGGATATGTACGGCACGGCGGAGGAATTTTTCAAGCATGCCTATGTGGCCAACTACTGCCCGCTCATCTGGATGAGCGAGACCGGCGCCAACATTACCCCCACCCAGCTGCCCAAGAGCCAGGTGGAGGCCCTGGATGCCGCCTGCCAGCGCCACTTGGTGCGTCTGATTGAGATTCTGCGGCCGAAGGTGCTCATCGGCGTGGGTGGTTATGCCCTGAAACAGCTGGAGTTGGCTGCTGCTGCACTGCCGGAGATGAGTTTCACCCTGGGTACCATGCTGCACCCGAGCCCGGCAAGCCCGGTGGCCAATAAGCACTGGCCCGCCCGCCCGAAGGAACAGATTCAGGCCATTCTGGCCCAGGCAGGGCTGTGAAATGCAGATTTGGCAACGCAGAATGCAGAATTGAAAGTGCGTGTGCGACATACGCTGTACCAGAAAACAAAATCACCTGAGAAATTTCAGGTGATTTTCATTACCTCGTGCAGCCGGAAGGCTGCGCGCTGACTGGTCATTCTGCATTCTGAAATCTGCGTTCTGCCTTCATACCAGGTTCTGCACGCCGAGGCCAATGAGCAGGACACCCGCGGCGGTTTCAAGCCAGCGGGTGGGCAGGTGGTGCAGCAGGCGGGCGCAGTGGAAAGAGAGCAGAGCACATACAAAGGTGATACCGCCGATGATGCTCACCGCCGTGGTGAGGTTAAGCTCCGGGCCGCCGAGGTTGCCCAGCGCCATGCAGGCGCCCACGGCCAGCGCATCGATGCTGGTGGCAATACCCACCAGAATGAGCCCCCAGAATCCTAGGGCCGTGGCGGCTATTTCCGCCTCCTCTTCCTCACTTTGCCAGGCTTTGTAAATGATGCTGCCGCCCAGCGCGCCGAATACCAGCAGCACAATCCAGGGTGCCCAGGTGCTTACCACCGAGCGGAGCGCCTCACCGCCCAGATACCCCAGCAGCGGCATGCCGGCCTGAAAAGCACCCACCGACAACGCCAGCCACAGCGCAGCGCGACCGCGCCCCTTGCGCAGCACCATGCCGTACGAAAAGGCGTAAACTGTTGCGTCTACGGCGAGGGCCAGAGCAATGAGGGTGATTTCCAGATAGTTCATAAGCGGGCGCGCATCATATCAGAGGGCGCGGATATAGTCAAGGGAATGTGAATGCCAGGGGAAAGGGCTGATGATAGGCGATTCATTGGGAAAAATCCATTTGTTGGCCATAGAGTGGAGTTTTGTTCTTGAAAAATGCAGCTTTTTGCGGTTCAATAGGGGGGCATGAAAACACTTGCTATAATTATGTCCGCGACGGTTGTGCTGCTGGGGTTCTCCTCTTGCGCTGAATGCCCTTGCAAAAAATGGCAGAGGGTTACTACGCCGATACATACGACGAAAAGCTTTGATTAAAGACGCTTATGTCCTTTGAGATACGCGAGAAACCGGAGATGGTGGAACGGGCCTTGCTGGTGGGCCTGGGCATGCCGGGGGATTCCCGCCGGGAGCGTTCGGCGCTGCTGGCTGAACTGGAAGACCTGGTGAGCAATCTCGGTATCGGCATTGTCGGCTCTATGCTGGAATTCACCCGTGAGGTGCAGGCCAAGTATCTGTGCGGTATCGGCAAGGCGGAGGAAATTCGCGCTAAGGTGCAGGAGCTTAATGCTGACTGCCTGATTTTCGATAACCTGCTTTCCCCCAGTCAGCAGCGTGAGTGGGAAAAACTGGCGGATGTTACCGTGATTGACCGTGAAGAGGTCATCCTTGACATCTTTGCCAAGCGCGCCCGCACCCGCGAGGCTGTGATGCAGGTGGATCTGGCTCGCATGCAGTATGCCCTGCCGCGTATGACCGGCATGTGGAAGCACCTGGACCGCCAGCGCGGCGGTAGTGGTGGCGGCAAGGGCGGCGGCGCAGCTGCCCGCGGTGAGGGTGAAAAACAGATTGAAGTAGACCGCCGTCTCGCCCGCGAGCGTATCGAAGCTATTCGCGATGAGCTGGAGCAGGTGCGCAAGCAGCGCGGCACCCAGCGCAAGGAGCGCACCCGCCAGGGGATTCCCACGGCTGCCATTGTGGGCTATACCAATGCCGGCAAGAGCTCCCTGCTGAACCTCATTACCGGGGCAGGGGTGCTGGCGCAGAATATCCTCTTTGCCACGCTGGAGACCACCAGTCGTAAAATAGAACTGCCTGATGGCCAGCCGCTGGTGATGACCGATACGGTAGGCTTCATCCGCAACCTGCCCCACCGCCTGGTAGAGGCCTTCAAATCCACGCTGGAAGAAGCCGTGCTGGCTGATTTTCTGATTCAGGTGGTGGACGCCAGTGACGACGACGCCCTTCGCCACTACGAGACCACCTGTGAGGTGCTGGCCAGCCTGGGTGCCCAGGATAAGCCCATGGTGGTGGTGTGGAACAAGTGTGACCTTATTCCTGAGGACGTGCGCGAGGTGACCTTGGAGGCACTTTCCGCCAAGCTGAGCTGCCCGAGCCTGAGCATGAGCGTGAAGGATGGCCAGGGCGTGGAGGCCCTGATGGCAGCCTGCGTGGAGATGCTCTCCCACCGCGTGGATCGCCAGACCTACCGCATTCCGCTTGCCGAAAGCCGGCTCATAGCCATCATGCACCGTGATGGCAAGGTGCTTAGTACTGAATACGAGGGCAATGATGCTATTGTGGAAGCTATCCTGCCCCGTGAGTTTGCTTCCCGTATATCTTCTTACCGCATATGAAATACCTGATTCCCGTTCTGTCATTGTTACTGGTTGCTTGCAGCCCGTCTCCTGAGAAAATACAGGCCCATAACCTGGCCAAACGCCTCCGTGCGGAGCATGCTGCTCAGTATGTCCGCAAGCCGAAGCCGAAACCCTGTACCTTCGAGGATTTTATTGTAAATCCGCAATACCGCACTACTCCCGATATGTGGAGCGTTGCGGGCTTGAAGAAGGTATATGCACCTGATAATTCGTATGTGGAAATCCTTCTGGCTACTCAGCGTGGGCGTCTGTATGTCGATGGCAAGATTGCTTTGGATTTCCCCATTTGTTCTGGCCGCATCGGTGGTCAGGAAACACCGAAGGGTAGTTTCCGTATTTCTCAGAAGTCGGCAAATCATCGTTCGAACAGGTATGGTTCCTTCATGAGCCGAGATCGCTCCATCGTCATGAAGGGAGATGTCTCTGCAAATGATAAGCGCCCCGCCAATTCTGTGTTTGTGGGTGCGCAAATGCCGTATTGGTTGCGTTTCAATGGTCCCATTGGTTTGCATGTAGGCACCGTATATCGTCAGGGTGCTTCTCATGGCTGTGTACGCGTGCCGGTGGAGGCTGGTGTTATTCTGTTCGAAAAGTTGTCTGTAGGTTCCAAGGTGATTGTTAAATAACCCATGATTAAGCGCTTGTTTTCTGCTGCGGTGGAGGGTATCAGCGGCTATGAAGTTCAGGTGGAAGTTGATGCCCGCCCTGTGGAAGATACAGGCCGTATTTCAGTGGTCGGGCTTCCTGATGCAGCTGTACGCGAGAGCGTACAGCGCGTCACCGCTGCGCTGACCAACAGCAATTTCTTTCGCCCGGGTGATTTGATGGTGACGGTGAATCTGGCCCCGGCAGATATCCGCAAGCAAGGGCCTGGTTTTGACCTGCCTATTGCCCTGGCGTTGGAAATGGCCATTCAGACTAATTACCGCGATGTGCCGGAGTCTTTCAAGCGCCGTGTGCCCACGGGGCTGGATTCCTGGTGCTTTGTGGGTGAGCTGGCGCTGGATGGTGTGGTGCGCGGTGTGCGTGGTGTGCTGCCCCTGGCGGTGGCTGCGCGGGATGCCGGGCGAACCTGCATGATGGTATCGCCGGAGAATGCGGCAGAGGCTGCTGTGGTGGAAGGGATTACGGTGTATGCTGTGGCCACCCTGCGCGAGGCGTGGGATGTGCTGGTGAATCCCTCCAAATTTTCTCCCTATGTTCTGCCGGATGACGTGCCGCCGCTGCCTGCAGCGGTTGATTTTGATGAAGTGAAGGGGCAGCCCTATGCCCGCCGCGCCATGGAGATTGCGGCGGCGGGTGGGCATAACCTGCTTATGTGCGGCAGCCCGGGCAGCGGTAAAAGCATGCTGGCCTGCCGTCTGCCCACGATTCTGCCCCCGCTCACGCAGGAGGAAGCCCTGGAGGCCAGTACCATTCATTCCGTGTGCGGCCAGTTGCCGCGTTCCGGTGGCTTGCTGAGTTACCGCCCCTTCCGCAGCCCGCACCACACTATTTCGGACGTGGGGCTCATGGGCGGCGGCTCGCATATCACCCCCGGTGAGATATCACTGGCTCACCATGGTGTGCTCTTTCTGGATGAGCTGCCGGAGTTTTCCCGGCGCACGCTGGAAACCCTGCGCCAGCCGCTGGAAAGTGGCACGGTGACCATCTCCCGCGCCTCGGGCAGCATGGATTTTCCCTGCGCCTTCATGTTCATAGCGGCCATGAATCCGTGCCCCTGCGGTTACCTGGGCGACCCGCGTCACCGCTGCCGCTGCAGCCCGGCGGATGTTGTACGCTACCGTAAGAAGATTTCCGGCCCCTTGCTGGATCGCTTTGATATGGTGATTGAAGTGCCGCCGGTGGACCCTGCCAGCCTGCTGAGCAAGCCGGATGGCGAGAGCAGCGCGGTCATCCTGGCCCGTGTGATGGAGGCGCGCGCCAGACAGGCTGCGCGCTATGCCGGCACCGGGGTGAGCTGCAATGCCCGCCTGAGCAGCAAGATGCTGCGCCAGCATTGTCCCCTTACGCCGCCGCAGCAGCAGATGCTGCTGGATGCTGTGGCTCAGCTGGGGCTTTCTGCCCGCGCGTTTGATCGTATTCTGCGCGTGGCCCGTACCATTGCCGACCTGGCAGGGTGCGAGATTCCTACGGATGCCCACCTCTACGAGGCTATCCAGTTCCGCCAGTTTGAAAGCCAGCTGCGCGGCTGATTACTTGCCCAGGCGCTCGCGGAAATAGGCAATAGTGCGGTCGAGACCTTCCGTCAGCGGGATGGTGGGGGCCCAGTCGAGCACGGCCCCGGCCAGAGTGATATCGGGTCTGCGCTGGGTGGGGTCATCGGAGGGCAGGGGCCGCTGCACCAGTTTGCTCGGGGAGTCAATCTTGCTCAGCACCATATCAGCCAGCTGGCGGATGGTGAACTCTCCGGGGTTGCCCAGATTCACCGGGCCGGTGAACCCCTTGGAATTCTCCATCATGCGAACCATACCTTCGATGAGGTCGTCGATATACTGGAAGGAGCGGGTCTGCTGGCCCTCGCCGTAGATGGTGATATCCTCACCACGCAGTGCTTGGCAGATGAAGTTGGACACCACGCGCCCGTCTTCCGGGTTCATCAGCGGGCCGTAGGTATTGAAAATGCGAATCACACGGATATCCACCCCCTCATGGCGGTGGTAGTCAAAGAAAAGGCTTTCTGCACAGCGCTTGCCTTCATCATAACAGGCGCGGATGCCGATGGGGTTTACATTGCCACGGTAGCTTTCTACCTGCGGGTGCACCAGGGGTTCGCCGTAGACCTCGGAGGTGGAGCTGAGCAGGATGCGGGCCCCGTGCTTCTTGGCCAGGTCAAGCATATTCAGTGCACCCAGCACGCAGGTCTTGGTGGTGAAGATGGAGCGTGCGTTCTGGTAGGCAGGGGGCGAGGCCGGGCAGGCCAGGTTATAGATGCGATCCAGCTTTTCCGGGCATTCGTAGGGGAAAATCACATCATGCCCCACAAAATGGAACCGGGGATTCTCCATGAGGTCTTTCACGTTATCCAGCGAGCCGGTGTAGTTGTTATCCAGACAAATAACCCGATGCCCGTCTGCAATGAGACGGTAACAAAGATTAGCCCCTACAAAACCAGTGCCGCCAGTAACGAGAATATTCAACATAGCTACGCAGGTATTTTATACCTCCACGGCGAGGAAAGCAAGACAAATGTTAGGCTTGCGTCGTCATAACGGTAGTGGTAGAATCATCCCCATGAGCGAGACAAAATTGACGCCGGAATTGGTACGGGCCGCACTGACGACGGTGAAGTACCCCGGTTTCAGCCGTGATATTGTGGCATTCGGGCTGGTGAAGAATATCAAGGTAAGCCCGGAGGGACGCGTGGATGTGGAACTCCGCGTGGAAAGTAAGAATTCTGATGTGCCGCGCTATGTGTATGAACGCGTGGTGAGTGTGCTGCAGGAGCTGCCCGGTGTGATCTCGCACGATGTGCAGATGGAGCACCGCGCTCCTGAGCAGAAAAAGGCCGAACTCGAGGCAGGTGATAACCCGGATGACTGGAAATCCAGCGTGCCCGGTGTGAAGCATGTGATTGCTGTGGCCTCCGGTAAGGGGGGCGTGGGTAAGAGCACGGTTTCCGGCAACCTGGCGGTGGCCCTGGCTAAGCTGGGCTATAAGGTGGGCTTGCTTGACCTGGATTTGTACGGCCCCTCCATGGCGCTGATGTTCGGCACGAATGAGCGCCCCGGCTGCAGTGATAAAGAGCAGTTTCTGCCGGTGGATGCTCATGGCGTGAAGCTCCTCTCCATGGCCCTGCTGGTGGATGGTGATACGCCGCTGGCGGTGCGCGGCCCCCTGGCTACCCGCTACGTGCAGCAGTTCCTGCGCGATGTGGAGTGGGGTGGCCTGGATTTCCTGATTCTGGACATGCCCCCCGGCACGGGCGATATTCAGCTTACTATCGTGCAGACTGTGACTCTGGCCGGTGCGGTCATTGTGACCACGCCGCAGGAGGTGGCGCTTATCGATGCCCGCAAGGCCGTGGGCCTGTTCCAGCGCGTGAATACGCCGATTCTGGGTATTGTGGAGAATATGAGCTACTTCCACTGCCCCAGCGATAACCAGATTTACCATATCTTCGGCGAGGGCGGTGGCGAGCGCGAGGCTCAGAAACTCGGCGTGCCGCTGCTGGGTAAGCTGCCGCTGGATACCCGCACCCGCGCCTGCGGTGATGAGGGTACCCCGGTGGCGCTGGAAGAGCCGGAGACCAATCCGGTGTCTGCTGCCTTCCGTGATGTAGCTGCCAGACTGGCCGAATCGCTGGGAATGTAAGTGGGTATAATGCATTCTTACCGTTTGACAGTGGTGCCGCAGTGTGCTATTCTTCCAAGTGTACATGAACTTTTCCGCTATGCGTAATCTTTTCTTCCTGCTTGTTGCTGCAGTCGGGGTGGCTGTGGTTGCTCCCGCTCCGGTCTATGCCCGGAACGATGATGATGATAAGAAAACTAAAAAGGCGCCTGTGCACCAGGCGAACCTGACCCGTGCGTTTGCATCTGAAATCAAGGCGTTGACCGAGGCTGAGACGATGCTCAAGACCATATCCGATGAGAAGAGTGCCAAGGCCGTGAAGGTCAAGCTCATGCACAAGTTCTCCCTGCTGCGCCCCATTAATGGCGGCACGGAGGCTCAGTTGCTGGAACTGGCCCGCGCCCAGAACCGCGTCAGCGCGGTGATGTGGGATCTGAAAAAGGAACCCTACTTCGAGACGGCAGAACTTCAGCAGCTCTGGACTGTGATGACCCACCACTATGCCCGCCGCTCGGCCGGGGCCAGATAAATGAGGCGCTGGCTGCTCATTCTTTTCCTTGCACCGGTGGCATATGCCTCGCTGCTGGATGCAGATACCCCTGTAACGCTGGATACGGGGGAATTGTCCCGCATATGGCAGGAGGTCCGCAGTGGGGCCTCCTCATCATCTCCTGCGGCGGGGGATGCCTGGCAGTCTGCCATGCTGGCAGAGGATGCGGAGCTGACCCGCGTGCTGTTGCTTGTCTGGCTGCAGGGGCAGAATCCGCTGCTGCCGCTGGCGGCACATGCAAAGGATTATGCTGAGGCTGTTTCCTTGCACATGAAGGCCATGTGCGGCTGGAGAGAGGCTTGCAAAACTCTCGCTCTGGCGTATCGGGTCGGCCAGCTGGGGGCTCTGCAGCTGGCGGTCTGCGAACAAAAGGCCCGCTGGTATGAGCAGCGGGCCGTTACGGTTGAAAATCTGACGAAGTAAAGACGCGTTGGCATAATTAGGAACAGCCCTCCAAATCGGACTTTGGCGAGCCAAAGGCGAGCGGAATTTAGAGCCCGAAGGGCGACACATTCCGTAGCCCAGAGCGTCAGCTCTGGGTACATGGAAAATAATGAACGGAACCCCGCCGGCTGGCGGGGTGACAGAATGCATAAAGCCTTTGTCTACAATTAAAAGCAGTTTGCAGAACGTAGCGTATTGGAAATCTGCCACCCACTCACTTTGTTCGGGGTTCCGGTTGTTTTTTGTTCCTAACCCAAGGCTTACGCCTTGGGCTATGAAAAGTACCGCCCTCCGGGCTCTAAATTCCGCTCGTCTTCCGTCTTCGACCTGATGTCTACGCCGAGACAGGTCGGCTCGCTAAAGTCTGATTTATCAATTTGCTACAAAATATGCTCTCCAGAACAATAAATCTCTCCGCTAATTGTTCCAATGCGTGAAGTAAAGCTCCTTTTTACTTTTGGACGTAGAGTAGTTCGTTCTTCCACTCGGTGACAGCTCGGGTGATATCGGCCGAGATATTGGCCTTGGGCTGCACAAAACCGGGGATAAACCAGGGGAAGCCGCCCACCAGGTCGTGGAACACGCTCACCTCGCCGTGGCAGGTGCCGTGGCCGGAGCCGATGCCGATGGTCGGAATCGGGCTGGCGGCGGTCAGCATGGCAGCCACGCTGTGGCGGGTGCATTCAATGACCACGGAGAAAGCGCCTGCGCGGACAACGGCCTGCAAATCAGCCATCAGCGCTTCGGCCTCGGCATCGGTCTTGCCTTTCATGCGGTAGCCGCCTTCCTCTTTGACTTTCTGGGGCAGCAGGCCTATGTGAGCCTGCACGGGGATACCGGCCTGCACGATGGCGCGGATTTCAGCCTCCTTGCTCACGCCGCCTTCCAGCTTCACTGCATCCACCCCGGTAGCCATAAGCTTGCGGGCGTTTTCGACTGCCTGTTCGGGGGTATCGAAGGTGTGGATAGGCATATCCAGAATAACCAGCGCATTTTTTGCAGCGCGGGCCACGCATTCGCCGTGGTGCAGCATGTGGGCCAGGGTCACGTGCGTGGTATCCGGGTAGCCGAGCATGGTCATGCCCAGGGAATCGCCCACCAGAATCATGTCAATACCGGCTTCATCGAGCAGGCGGCCCGTGGGGTAATCGTATGCCGTGAGCTGGGAGATGGGTTCCTTGCCCATTTTTGCCTGAATGGCGGCAATCTTGTCGTTTGATGTCATGGGTATGTGATATCAAAGGGGGTAGGGGGTAACGGCAGGGCCGGCCGGCAGCTGCTCCAGCAGCTGGGTGGCCGTCTGTGTCTGCCCGGGAAGCACCAGCTGCGGGTCCAGGTCGCAGAGCGGGCGCAGCACGAATTCTCGTTCGTGAGCGCGGGGGTGGGGTAGGGTGAGCTCCGGGCTTTGCTGCATTTCGGTGCCGCAGCAGATGAGGTCGATATCGCAGGGGCGGGGTTCGCCGTATGTGCCGCTGCGAGTGCGGCCCAGCTCTGCCTCAATACGGAGGCAGAGCTGTAGAATTTCCGCTGCCGGCATATCGGTTTCCACAGCCACGCAGGCATTCAGGTAGGCCGGCGAACCCGCGGGGCAGCCCACGGGCTCAGTCTCATACACCTGGGAAAGCTGCAGGCTGCCGAAGGCATCTGCCAGGTAATCGCAGGCAGATTCCAGCATAGCCAGCCGGTCTCCCAGGTTGGAGCCCAGGGAGAACACACAGCGGCGCATGGATGCGGGGGCGCCCATGGTGATTAGTCGGTGAAGCCCAGCACGTCCTGCATGCTGTACAGCCCGGCGGGCTTATCAGCCAGCCACAGGGCAGCGCGCACGGCGCCGCTGGCAAAGGTCATGCGGCTGGAGGCCTTGTGGGTAAGCTCTACGCGCTCGCCATCCGTGGCGTACATGACGGTGTGGTCGCCCACAACATCGCCACCGCGCATGGAGTGCATGCCAATCTGGCGCTGGGGGCGGGCGCCCACCAGGCCCTCGCGGCCGTGCATCACGTCCTTATCATAGCTCATGCCGGTTTCATCGCACACCACCTCTGCCAGGGAGCGGGCGGTGCCGCTGGGGGCATCGAGCTTGTGGTGGTGGTGCATCTCGATGATTTCGATATCGTAATCCTTCAGGATGCGGGTGGCCTTGCGGGTGAGCCAGAAGAGGGTGTTCACGCCCACGGAGTAGTTGGAGGCGAAAACGATGGGAATCTGCCTGGCGGCCTCAGTAATGGCGGCGCGCTCCTCATCGGTGTGCCCGGTAGTGCCGATGACCAGGGGCTTGCCCTGCGCAATGGCGGTGGCCAGCAGCTCCGGGGTGAAACCGTGGAAAGAGAAGTCAATGGCGCAGTCGGCAGCGCTCATGGCGGCGGCGATATCCTGGCCCACATCGTGCGTGGAGCCCAGCTCGGTGCCTTCATTCAGCTCCACAGCCTGCTTCACGGTCTGGCCCATGCGGCCGGAAATGCCGGTAACGAGAATCTTCATCATGGTGGCTTACATCAGGTTGAAGCTCTTGAGCAGGTCGGCCAGCTTGCCGTGCTTCTCCTCTGCCAGCGGTACGAGCGGCAGGCGGATATCCCAGCCGATATTGCCGCGCAGGGCCAGAGCGGCCTTCACGGGAACCGGGTTTACATCCAGTGACATAAGGCCCTTCATGAGCGGGTAATACTTCTTCTGCAGCTCCAGGGCTTTCTTTCCGTCGCCGCTCATGGCGGCATCCACCAGGGCCTTCATCTCGGCAGGGGCCACGTTGGAGGTTACGGATACCAGACCCACGGCACCGCAGGAAATGAAGGGAACGGTAAGGCCGTCATCGCCGCTGAGTACGGCAAAGCCTTCCGGCAGAGCCTGAACCAGCTGGTTCACGCGCTCCACGCTGCCGCCGGCTTCCTTGATGGCCACGATGGTGGGGCAGTCTGCAGCCAGGCGGGCCACGGTGTCTACGGCGATTTCAATGCCGCTGCGGCCGGGAATGCTGTAGAGCATGATGGGCAGGTCCGTAGCCTCGGCAATAGCCTTGAAGTGCTGGTACACGCCCTCCTGGTTGGGCTTGTTGTAGTAAGGACATACCTGCAGGGTGCCATCTGCACCCATGGCGGCAGCGGCCTTGGTCAGCTCGATAGCCTCGGCGGTGCAGTTGGCGCCGGTGCCGGCGATAACCTGGCAGCGGCCTGCCACGGTCTCAACGCACACGCGGATGACTTCCAGATGCTCTTCGGTGGAAACGGTGGGGGATTCGCCGGTGGTGCCCATGGGCACAATGCCATCCACGCCGCCGGCAATCTGGGCTTCAATCAGTGCCTTGAATGCCTCGTAATCTACCTGTCCGTTCTTGAAAGGTGTAACAATTGCAGTGTAAAGTCCCTGGTATTTCATAGTCGGGAGTAATTTAAGTTCTTTGTCGCGGGTATTATACTCCTTGCAGACAAAAAGTCACGCTTTTATTTTACGCCGAGTGCGCATGAATGAGCAGCGGGCAGGGTATAAAAGGAAAAGCGGCCTTGCGGCCGCCTTTTGTCATTTCCCCATTAAGGTAACAATACGGGAGAGGGTTTTTAAATCCTCTGCCGTGAGTGCTTTTGCCCGTCGGTCGAGTTCATTGTGGAACTGGGCGTACACGTTTGCAAATAATGAGAGGCCGTTCTCCGTGAGGGTGATGCAGACGGCACGTCTGTCAGTCGGGTTGGGCTTGCGTTCCATGTATCCCTTGCCTACCATGGTTTCTACCAGCAGGGATGTGGCCGGAATGGTCATCTGCATGCGCTTGGCCAGTGATTTCAGGGAAACCCCATCGGGTTCTTCCTCCAGCATCAGCTTCAGCTGCGATATGGCAGAGCCCTGGCGCACAGTCAGTCCATACATTTTCTTCATTTCCGGGGAATTGATGGTCCTGATGCTGTCTCGACGCAGCTCATCCAGTATCTCCAAAAGTTTGCGAAATGTGTTGTGAGGTGATTCTGTGCAAATCATGTGATGATTCTACCCGCTCTTTCCTCGCTTGTCGAGCACAAATGCCGGGTTCTGCGGGGAAAAGTATGAAAATTCTGTTGGAATGACGGGATATTGTGGGGCGAAAACCCGGAAATCCCGTAAATACGGGGAAAATGGACTCTTTCTCTCTTTCTCAAATGGGGAATTTCAGGGAATAAGCCGACATAAAAAGCCGCCATGACAGTGGGTGCTCGGGCGAGGGATGCTGTGTATGATGAGTGTTGACAAAATAGTATTATTCTGAGGAAAGATTAAGGAATGATAAGTATCGAATTTGTTGCGTGATAGTTTAGGAAGTAAAAGTATTTTTTTTTTTTTTTTTTTGAGTAGTTACTGTATGTTATGCGTTTAACAAAAACATATTGCATTACGAGAGTCGGTGAAAAGTGCTTTGTAAATAACAAAGCACATTGTAACAGAATAACAATATTGAAGCGGGGGTATAGGTGGTGCGGGGTTGGTTCAGTGTGTCTGCTTTTCATTTACGGCTTGAAATGGGTGGAGTGGTTCGGTAGAATGCCGGGCGTGAAAGTAATAGCCATAGCGAATCAGAAGGGCGGGGTGGGCAAGACAACCACAGCGGTTAATTTGTCTGCCGCGCTGGCAGCACGCGGTAAGCGGGTGTTGCTCATCGATATGGATTCCCAGGCCAACGCCAGCACCATGCTGGGCGTGGAGGTGGAAAGTGATGCCAGCTTGTACCCGGCGCTTATCGGCGAGGTGCTGCTGGAGGATTTGATTCGCCCGACGCGCCGGCGTAATCTCTCTATTATCCCTGCACACGTGGATCTTTCCGGTGTGGAAGTGGAGCTTACGCAGACGGATTCGCACCTGACCTGCATGTATGATGCCATGGAAGGCCTGCGCCAGCGGGATTATTTTGACTATGTGTTTCTGGATACGCCGCCCTCACTGGGTGTGCTGATGACCTCCGCCCTGTGCGCGTGCGATGAGGTGATTACCCCCATGCAGTGCGAATTCCTGAGTCTGGAGGGGCTTTCCAAGATTCTGTTCGTGATGGATCAGATTCGTGAGAATGGCGTGAACTCCCGCCTGAAGCACGAGGGTATCATCATGACAATGTACAACAATACCAAGCTGGCCAATGAGGTGATTCGCCAGGTGCAGCAGGAGCTGCCGGATAAGTTGTACCGGAATCATATTCCGCGCTCTGTGCGTGTGGCAGAGGCTCCCAGCTTCGGCCGCACGATTATGGAACATGACCGCTTTGGTACGGCTTCCATGGCCTACCAGGCCGTGGCGCGTGAATTCATGGCACGTCACCGCTGATTATTATCAGCAAGTTTTCAGGCGGCATGCTCAGTTGGCTGTTTCCTGCAACGTGTGAACTCTGCGGTGAAGCTGCGGAGCAGGGTCTTTGCGAGACGTGCCGCCGCAGTCTGCCGCGTATTCCGGCGCCTGTCTGCCTGCATTGCGGTGCGCCCACGGCTGGGCAGCAGACGGATGCGAACCGCTGCGCAGAGTGTGCCGGGCACACGCGCCCGTTTGTGCTGGCGCGCCAGGCGCTGCGGCAGACGGATGAGGTGATGCAGCTGGTCTATAATTTCAAATACCACCGTGCGCTCTACCTGTCTCGCGCGCTGGCTGGTTTTCTGGATGAGTTGTGGGAGAAGACGCCGCAGCTGGCCAGCCGGGCGGATTGGGTGCTGGTGCCTGTGCCGGTGACGCGCCGTAAATTGTATACGCGCGGCTATAACCAGGCTGGGGAGCTGGCGCGCAGTCTGGGAAAATTGCGCCGCCTGCCGGTGCTGGACTTGCTGGATCGCCATGAAACCGGGGTTATCAGCCAGACTCGCCTTTCTGCCCGGGCCAGGCGACTTAATGCCATGCGGGCGTATCGCACGCGCCGCGTGCGCTGGTGGCAGCGCCGCCGCAGTTATCCGGCATATATTGTGCTGGTGGATGATGTGTTTACCACGGGTGCCACAGCCCGCGCCTGCGCCACGCAGCTGCGCAAGCTGCCCGGTGTGAAGGAGGTGGTATCGCTCTCCCTGGTGCGCATCGGTGCTTGAGCGGTGCGCAAAAAAAATCCCCGGTGTGGTGTACACCGGGGATTCTGAAAAAAACTTACTGTCTGAAATCAGTTCAGGCGGAAGGTGATGCGGGCCTTGGTCATATCATAGGGGGAAACCTCGATACGAACGCGGTCGCCTACTACCAGGCGGATGAAGCGCTTGCGCATCTTGCCGGAGATGTGAGCCAGGAACTCATGACCATTGGCCACCTTTACGCGGAACATGGTGCCGGCGAGCACAGCGGATACCACGCCTTCAAGCTCAATCTCACCCTCGCCGTCGTCGTCAGCCTTCTTGGGCTTGGGGGTGCTGTTCACGGGGCGGGTGTTGCCGGCCGGACGCGGTCCGGTCGGGCGCTGCTGCGGCTTGCTGCCGCGATTATTGGGGGGATTTGCCATTATGTCGTTCTTAATTGGTTGCTTCGCGCTGCTCTTTCGAGCGCTTGCGCGTGCACAGTTTAATGCTGAAAAGTCCACAAAGCAAGCACTTTTTCATAAAACAGCAAAAAAAGTTCCCAGAAGTCACAAAATGCGGTTGACATTAAAATTATGCTGTGCTACCCTCTGCGAGCTGACCTGTTTAGGGGTCACGTCGTGGCGAAAGCCAAAACTGGAATAAGTAAGAAACGAAAATATGAAAACCTTCTCTGCCAAGCCTCAGGAAATTGAGCGTAAGTGGTATGTGATCGATGCCGCCGGTAAGGTGCTCGGTCAGGTTGCAGTTGAAGCAGCTAACCTGCTTCGCGGTAAGAACAAGACCATCTTCACCCCCCACGTGGACTGCGGTGACTATGTGATCATCGTGAACGCCGACAAGGTAGTGCTCACCGGTAACAAGGAGCGCGCCAAGATTTACACCCGTTACACCGGCTATGTGGGCAACCAGGTGGTGACCACCCCCGCCAAGCTGCGTAAGACTCATCCTGAGATGATTGTGGAGCTCGCCGTTAAGGGCATGATTCCCCACACCCGCCAGGGCCGCGCCCAGGGTGGCCGTCTCAAGGTTTATGTTGGCGCTGAGCACCCCCACACCGCTCAGACTCCGGAAGCTGTAACCATCGCCTAATTTTATTCTGACTATGTCTACTACTCCCTACAACGCTACTGGTCGTCGCAAGGAAGCCATCGCTCACGCCTGGCTTACCCCCGCCGAGGAAGGCAAGTCCGGTAAGATCACCATCAACCGTCGCTCCTTCGAGGAGTACCTGCCCACCGACGCTCTCCAGAACGCTGTGCTGCAGCCCTTCTACGCTACCAACACCATGAAGAAGTTCGACGTTCGCGTCGTTTGCCGTGGTGGTGGTGTGCACGGCCAGACGGGTGCTATCTCCCTGGCTATCGCCCGCTCCCTGGTCATGATCGACGAGGAGTACCGCTCCGCTCTCCGTGAGCAGGGCCTGCTTACCCGCGACTCCCGCATGAAGGAACGCAAGAAGGCTGGTCGCCCCGGCGCCCGCAAGCGTTTCCAGTTCAGCAAGCGCTAAAGCAACTACTGGTTTTGGCTTTCAAAAGTGCCTTTCCCTCCAAGGAAAGGCACTTTTTTTGATTGCAGATTTCAGAATGAAGAACGCAGAATAAGGAGAGAGTGTGCGCGGTGAATATCCCACCCCAAAAAACAAAATCACCTGAATATCCTCAGATGATTTTCATTAATCACTAATCATTAATCACTAATTATTCCCTGATGAGCAGGTTGCGCTGCCAGTTCATGAGGGCGGCCAGGCCTTTGTCCTCATTGGTGGCAATGCTTTCAATCTGGCTGCGGGTGGCAATGAGGGAAGGGTCGAGGGCCAGTTCCTCGGCAATGGCATTGCGGCGGGCGGCCCAGCGGTCCACTCGCTCATCAAAGAGCGCATCGGTCTCGTGGTGGGTGCGCTTGAGAAGCTCGGGGTAGTCCTCTTCATCCATGAGGTGGAAACGCTCTACCGCCTTGCGGAAGCGGGCCGCGCGGTGGTGGTGCATGCTGTTGTGCGGGAAGGCGGGTCGGAATTCCTGCAGGGCATTGCTCCAGCGAAGGAGGTCGTTGTTGCCGCAAATCATGAAGGCGGGGCGGTCCACGGAGGCGGCCTCATTATCGCGCCAGAGCCAGAGGGCACGCAGCGCGGCCAGGCCGCGGCGGTTCAGCTTGCCGCTGCCCTTGATGCGCCAGGGGTCCTGGCCGGTGGCGGCATGGCGTTCGCGGCCGTGCTCCAGATTGTGGGCGCAGCTCTCCAGGAACCAGTCGTAGCGGCCTGCCTGCTTGAGCTCGGCCACCAGCTTATCTGCCATCTCGAGCATGTATTTCACATCGCCCTGGGCATATTCCTTCATGTCATCCGGCATGGGGCGGATTCCCCAGTTGGCGCGCTGGTTCTTCTTGCTGAGCACCACGCCGTAGTAATGCTCCACCAGGGCAGCCAGACCAAACTGCTGGAACCCCAGCAGACGCGCCGCAATCTGGGTGTCCAGAATCATGTGCGGCAGCACCCCGTAGGCATTCTGCAGCAGGCTCATGTCGTAATCCGCACCGTGCATCCACACGTCGGTCTCCTGCAGCCACAGGGTGAAAAGTTTCATGTCCTCGATAGCCAGCGGGTCGATGATGACCACGCCCTCTGCATCGGCATACTGAATGAGGCAGAGTTTTTCGCGGTGGCGGTGCAGGCTGTCGGCTTCCAGATCGAGCACTGTGCGCCCCTGCGGCTGGGCAGCAGCGCGCAGTTTCCACTGGTACAATGCTTCAGAGTCGGTAATCATGAACGCGCGCCATGCTACCACATAGGGGGGCAGATTGCAAGCCGATAATGTGTTACACACATTGTCAATATGTGGGGTGAATGCCTGGAAACCGCATGGTTGCTTGATTTTCGCGTAATACAATCTCTCAATATTTTTCACGTAAATGACACACCGGGGCAGCTGTGGCCACGATTGAGCTTGCCCAATGGGGTGAGTAGGAGTATAATGGCGCGCGTTATGAAACAGTACGCCTCACAGCTTCTGCGTTACCCCGAGATGGGGATTTCCCTGGATCTTTCCAAACTGCCGCTCACGCCGGAATTCCTGGCGGAGATGAAGCCGCTCATCGACCGTGCTTACACGGATATTGCGGCTCTGGAGAGCGGCGTGATTGCTAACCCCGATGAGAACCGCATGGTGGGCCACTACTGGCTGCGCAACAGCGCCATTGCCCCCACCGAGGAGCTGCGCGCCAAGATTGACGGCCCGCTGGCTGACCTGAAGGCTTTTGCCGCCGAGGTGCTGAGCGGCAGCATCCTTGCCCCGAATGGCAAGAAGTACACCACCTGCCTGGTCATCGGTATTGGTGGTTCCGCCCTGGGCCCGGAGCTGGTGGCTGATGCGCTGCCTGCCGATGGTCTCAACATGGCTTTCCTTGACAACACCGACCCGGATGGCATGTACAAGGTGCTGGATACCCTGCCGCTGAGCGAGACGCTGGCCGTGGTGATTTCCAAGAGCGGTGGCACCCCGGAGACCCGCAATGGCATGGTCTGCGCCCAGCAGTACTTTGCTGATAAGGGCCTGTGCTTTGCCAAGCAGGCTGTGGCCGTGACCGGCGTGGATTCCACGCTGGACAAGGTGGCCGTGAGCGAGGGCTGGGTGAAGCGCTTCCCCATGGAGGACTGGGTGGGTGGCCGCACCTCTGAGACTTCGGTGGTGGGCCTGGTTCCCGCTGCTCTGCAGGGCGTGGATATCGACAGCCTGCTGGCTGGCGCCGCCGCCATGGATGCCCAGACCCGCGTGGCCGATACCGCCACCAACATGGCCATGAAGCTGGCTCTGGCCTGGTATGAGGCCGGCGAGGGCAAGGGCAAGAAGGACATGGTGGTGCTGCCGTACAAGGACAGCCTGGTGCTCTTCTCCAAGTACCTGCAGCAGCTCATCATGGAATCCCTGGGCAAGGAGCTCGACCTGGACGGCAACACTGTGAACCAGGGTATCTCCGTGTACGGTAACAAGGGCTCCACCGACCAGCACGCCTACGTGCAGCAGCTGCGCGATGGCATCAACAACTTCTTCGTGACCTTCATCGAGGTGCGTCAGGCCCCCACCGATACCGTGAAGGTGGAGGACAGCTTCACCGCCGGTGACTACCTGCAGGGCTTCCTGCGCGGCACCCGCAAGGCTCTTTCCGAAAGCGGCCGCAAGAGCATCACTATCTCCATTCCCGTGGTGAATGCCTACACGCTGGGCATGCTCATCGCTCTGTTCGAACGCACGGTGAGTTTCTACGCCAGCCTGATTCACATCAACGCCTACCATCAGCCCGGCGTGCAGGCCGGTAAGCTGGCTGCCAACGTGTTCCTGAAGCTTCTGGCTGCTGCAGAGGGTGCCCTCTCTGCCACGCCCGCCACCGCCGGCGAGATTGCTGCCAAGCTTGGCACGGATGAGGAGGACACCTACCACGCCCTGGTGCACATTGCCGAAAGCGGCAAGGCCACCTGGAGCCTGGCAGAGTGCCCCTGCGGCGATACCTTCGCCACCAAGGCCTGATTCTTATCAGCGCATTCTGTGAAAAAAGCCTGAGAGCTCGCTCTCAGGCTTTTTTCTAATCGCTTGTAGTTTGATAAATAGCGATTTGGCGAGGTTAGAAATCAATCGGAGCACGGGACTTCAGTCCCGAAAACTCAAGCGATGAGGGACTAAAGTCCCTCGCTCCGACCAGAAACATCCGCCCGACAAACTCCAATCTGTGCGTGGCTCAAGGCTCCGGTGGGAACACCGTTCCATCTGGAACGGTGTTCCCATCTCCTGCTTTTGGTTGTGCGCTGTGGGGGCATGGGGATACACTACGCGGCGGAGTCACTTGCATCGCATGTGCCTATTTACCCGAATAAAAAATGACCTGCCTTCCTTTTCCTCTTTCTGACAGCCAGGGGAGGAAAGGGAGGCAGAAAGAAAATGATACACTATGCCTCAGCAATTCAATACAATCTACCAGTGGAGATACGAAGTCTCCTCGCCGGATGAATGCCACGTGACTGATTCCTCCGGTCGCCTTATCCTCACGGCCTGGCCCGGTACCCCGGAGCAGTTTGTGGCCGATGGCCAGCCGGTCACTCTCTCTTCTGATTCCGCCACGCTGCTCTCTGCTAACGGCTCGATGGTGGTTCCCAGTAGTAGCGGCAATGACTCCACCGGCAGCGGTGCAGCCCTTTCTGCCACAGGCGAGCCAGTTATACCCCTTGTAGCCGCAGAGCTCACTATGCGGCATGCTACCTGGTTTACCAATACGACACAGAGTGAAGTTTCTGTGCAGCCCGGTGCATGGAGAGACGAGGTGATGACCTGCTACCTGAAGACGGAGATTCCGGTAAACCTATCGGGGGTGACGTGGCTGTACGGCGCACCGGTTATGATGGAAGGCTTCACATTTGTGGTTGCCTTGCAGCAGGTGGATGCATCCACCATCCTTGCTAACCTTGCCTACTCTCTGAAAAAATGATTGCTGCCGGATTATGCCTGATGGGCGGCTGCTTCGCTCAGGATTCGACGAGTAAAACGGTTGACACCTACTGGCCTGCCCATGCCGTGACTATCACTAATAAAACGCTTGTGTTGAAACAAGCAGCGGCCGATTTACCGCTCCCGTTCTGGACTTCAGGGGTGCACGCCGGGGGGCGGATAGAAAATGTTTCTATTACAGGAGATGCTTCAAATATCTTGAATTGGGGTAATTGGGGAAGTGTTGTCGATGCGTATTACATGGGTACAAAGGCGAATGGTGCCATAGGACGCGCTGCAGCTTATTCTGTAACAAAAGGAGAGAAGACAACGGAGATAGCAATTGGGGATGGCTCTGAAACCTTTGTTGATTACATAGAGACGTATGTGCTTGAGGACCGCTTTTTAATTGAGTCCTCTCTGGGGAATGCAGAGGCGCAGGTCAAGGGATGGCCTACAGCAGATGCCGCAACGTGGCCGATTCGTATCAAAGGGAATGGTCATGTATGCGATGTTGTCTCGTTCTGGTGGTACAATGACCTGAATCATCTGTATTTTATGGCGCAGCCCATGTGCTCAGCAGGTGGCGAGCGTGCCTTTTATACGCATGGGTATAGTATTTTGACAGAGTTATGAGATATTACGCCAGATTTGAATGCGCAGACGGTGCATTTGTTGATGCCTGCGGCTTGCGGTACGATGTGGTTAGCGTGCGGCGGGTGCGTGACAAGTTAGGTATCAATGTAGGGTATGCCCCCTTTTCCTCGCTGGAGGAGGCTCTGGCAGCGTGGGGGCTGAGACATGTAACTCCGGCTTGAATGCTGGAGTGGATTTGCACCATCGGGCTGCTGTTGGCAGCCCGATGGTGTAAAAATGCTATGAATTGGAAGATTTTCCGGGGGAGCGAAGGAGCTTTTTAAGCCCACGCGCCGCATTGCTGTATCGCAGTGTGTGGAACGCTTTCTCTGCCCAGCTGTATTCCCGGTTATTATCCTTCAGCTTGCAGGAGAAAAATTCCTTCACATTCGGCTTCAGCCATTCGCTGCCATCGGCGCACACGCGGTTGCGCAGCTGGGCATAGGTGATACTCTTGTGCTCCGGAATACAGCCAAGGGTAAGGAATGCGTGGCCATTGTGGCAATGTGGAGCAGTGCAGTAGTGCCCAATCGGGGTGAAATCAATAGGCTTGTCCGGGTCATCGAAGATCTGTTGAATCTTGAACGAGCTATAGCACTGATGCATGACGCCGGTGCCCAGGTCGAGCACAAATGACCAGTCTCCGGCGTAGCAGAACTCACATCTCTTAACGCCGAATATGGTCTTCTTGTAATCAAGCATATCGGAGTTAAATACGCTCCATGCACGGTAGAATTCGTCGTGTCCGAGCTTGGTGAGAATCGGTCTGTCCTGAGTGGGTGCAGCCTCATCTCGGGCGATGGTAATGTGGCATGCTGCCCCTAATTCGTCAATGGCACGCTGCTTGATATCTTCTATGTAAGGGATGGACTCGTCATTGGGGGTCAGCTCCAGGGTAAAGGAGCAACCTGCATCACGCATCTTGCGAATGTTGTTGAAGAATAAATCAAATAAATTCTTCCGCTTCAGTTCCATGTAATGATACGAGAATTTGAATGCAAGCCGGGATAAAAGCTCTTTGGGGAGTTTTTCCAGTTCCTCAAATCTTTTGGTAACGGTTGCATTGGTCACAACCATCAGATAATGCCCGTTTTCAAGGAGAACTCGGATGTAATCTGTCATTTGTGGCGGTAATAACGTTTCGCCGCCACCGCATACATTGATGAGGCAGGTGCCACCGAGTCGTTCCCGACTCAGGGCTTTCTGAACATGCTCCGGGGAATATTTGAATTCCGGTAACGCCTTCTTGAATAATCCGGTGTGCGCAATGTAGCAATAATGGCATTGCATGGTACATGTCGTTACCGGTACATACAAATCGATAAATCTTTTTAACTTGTCATTCATTACTGTTTATTTTTAAGTAGTTTGCTGAGAAAAAGCTTGTGTTCGTCCTGGTTAAGATAAAGGAGGGCCAGGGCTGCAACGTATACAAGGGAGAAGGTGGTAACCTTGGCAATGAACGTGGGCCAGGCAGGAGTGGCGAACAGGGTATTGAGCCCCCAGGCGGTGGCCAGGAGAATGGGCACCCAGAGCCAGGCTTTCTGCAGGGTTTCGGTGAAGAATCGGGGAATTTCCAGGCCAAGGCGCTTCCAGTAGAACCAGTTCATGAAAAGCCCCTGGCCCAGGATGATGGAGATGCAGGTGCCGATGGCGAGGCCTCTGCAGCCCCAGTAGATAGAGAGGAAGTAACCAGCAACCATGGACAGGAAGCTGGAGATGGTCATGACCGTGACACGGTATTTCATGGCATTGCGGGCCTGGAGAATCTGCCAGCCCAGGGCCTGCAGCAGCAGGAAGCCGTATGGTATGAGGATGGAAATAGTGACAAACCAGCAATCAACAGTGCGCGCACCGAGTGTATCACCAATCCATAGAGTGAAAAATTCCTGCCCGAAGAGAATGATGCCGAAATAGACAACGCCCAGGATGATGAGCTGGACGCGGCCGATGCGAATCATTAAATCGGTTTGCTCTGCATTACTGGCTCCCTTGACTACCATGCCCACAACCCTGGGCAGGAAAAGCCCGGCAATGCAACCGGAAAGGGTGAAGAAATGCTGGAAAATGGTAAGACCATAGGAGTAGACGGTCACTTCATCTGCCCCCTGGGTCATGCCGATGATGAATCCGCCGGAGCCGGTGTTCATGATGTTGATGAGACGATCCAGGAACATCCAGACGGAGAAGGCGAAGAGCGTGCGGCAGAGGGGCCAGTCCCAGCCTCTCCAGGTCATGCGGGCTTTGAGTATGTAAAAGCAGTAGAAGACATTCCACACAAGACCCAGTATGCCGAGCGAGATGCTCAGGGCCGTGAGTGCAATGGAGCGGTACCCCAGCAGCAGCAGAGTGATGGTGCCGACAATGGAAAGGATGGATGCTGTGAGCCCGACAATTCCGGGATATTTGAATTTCTGGCGGGAGGTGGCGATGCCCTCCAGGCTGCGCCCCGGGAACATGAGTGCGCAGTTGAAGAGAGTCATAAGGTAGAGGATGCGGTAGATTCGCAATTCCTCCACTGTGAATTTATGGAAAATATCTCCCAGGAATGGGAAGATGCACAGGCCCGCTGCCAATACTATAATGCCTACGATGGTGAAGAGTGCCGCTACGTTGCCCAGGTAGTGCGCTTCCCCCTCCGTGTCCCCCTTGGCCTGGTATTCGCTCAGGAATTTGGTGGTGGAGGCAGTAAGCCCGAAATCGCACATGGCGAGCCAGCTGATGATGGAGCCGGCAATCATGTACACGCCGTATTCGCTGGGGCCCAGGTACTCCAGCACAAAGGGCGACAGGAAAAAGCCCACCGCGAAACGTAACGCCAGGGAAATGTAGTTCAGGATAACGCCTGTCTTGATTTCAGACATAAGAATCAGCGGTTGAGTAATCGGCGGAGGGTAAGATAGACCCGGGCGAATATACCTTGGCTCAGGCGGTGGAATGCAGCCTGTATATCCTGGGGAATCTGTTCGCTGTCGAGCAGGTGGATGCCGGGTCTGTCTTGCATCGAGAGCTGGTAGACATCGCTCAGTTTCTTGTAATCATTGTCCAGCAGGTAGACTTCTTTTCCACAAAGTAGTGAAAGCACACCAACATGCAGTCGATCCGTTACAATGACATCCGGATACTGCAGGGCTGCTGCAAATTGGCGTACCAGCTCGGGGGTATGCTTGTTGCCGGCGCAGGATGAGCTCCAGACTAGTGAAATATCATAGGCCATCGGGCTGCTGAAGGCTGTGTTCTTTTCCTTATCCGTGCGGAGCAAGAAGGCTATTTTTCTGTATTTTCCCTGAATGCGGCTACGCACGGTGGAGTGCCATACCTTTCTCCTCATGAGCCTGCCAACCTTTCGTTGCAGAAGCCTGGTAAGCTGCTTTTCTTCCTCTGCGGCCCATGGTGGAGTAGTGCCGAGGGAAGGGAGTGTATTCAGGTTCAGGGAAAGTGCCATGTCATCAGCCAGCTGCACACTGACATCCGGGTGTACAGTGCTGCGCACATAGCAGAAGGTGGACTCACCACGGCAGAAAATGGTGTGCCGGTAATCTAAGGCCTGAAGGAACGAGTCTACGCGGTAGAAACTGTGGGGGAGAATGATACACTGGCGAACCCGGGGCGATGTAAGGTGTGCCAGGTGTTTGTCGATGCCGCCCCAGTGGTTAGTGAAGCGCCCCCCGCCACCATATACCAGGACGTATGACTCCTCCTCCGGCTGAATATCGGGGTGGTAGGGCTTCCAGCTCAGTTTCTCGCATTCAAAGAGCTGTCGCGTTGCCTCTGCAATGAGCAGGTCGCCAAGGTTGCCCTCATTGGCCCAGTAATAAAATGTTCCCAAATCCTGCAGCCGTTCAACAAGTTCGCTGATAGAACATTTTAACTGTTTTATGCTCTGCTCCATATCGTCGCGGGATTGTAGCGTGATTGTGATGATAAGTCAAGTTTAATCCTGTTCCTACAGGCGCTTTGTCCCTTCAGGCGAAAGGTAGAGAGAAAGATAGAGCTTGCTAATACGAGAAATAGTGTGATAGAATGCCCTGGCTTTGAGTATGCGTCCGCTTTTATCAGTATTGGTTCCGGTGTACAATGTCGCTGCGTGGCTGCCACGTTGTCTGGATAGTATCTGTGCTCAGTCATATGAGCATATGGAGATTTTGTGCGTGGACGATGGCTCTACGGATGAATCTCCGTCCATTTTAGAGGCATATGCAGCCAGAGATTCCAGAATCAAGGTGATACGCCAGCAGAATGGGGGGCTTTCTGCAGCTCGCAATACGGCTTTGGAGCATGCAACTGGCGAGTGGGTGGCAGGTGTGGATTCTGATGATTACCTGGATGGGGATATTTTCCTCCGGGCCATGAGCTGCGTAACCGAGGAAGTCGATATGGTCGCTTTCGGGGTGCGGCGGGTATGGGATGAGACCGGTGTCGAGCCGGAGATTTTTGAGCAGTTCCCTGCAGATCAGGTGCTGCCGATGAGTGTGCAGCAAGCGGCGGGTATGCATGTATGCTTCTGGAATAAAATCTGGCGCCGCAGTGTGATTGAGGAACACGCAATACGCTTTCCTCATGGACTGGTGCATGAGGATGATGGCTTTTTTTATCAATTTGTACCTTATGCCCGTAAGGTGGCATTGTGTGCCGCCGTTGGGTATAATTACATGCAGCGGCAGGGGTCGATTGTGCATTCCGGGCAGAGTGGGCTGGAAACCTCGGCCCGGTATGTCCGCGTGATGCATTTTGTGGCAGACGTGTATGCCTTACGTGGTATTAATCTGGCGGAATCACCGTGGTTTCAACTTTTTGTGAGCCGGGTATACGCCGATCGTTACCATGTGGTGCAGCCTGGGGAACGCATGGCATTATCCGGGCTGTTCCATACGCTGCTTCAGGAGTTGAAATTATTGCCTGCGTGGGAGGGGGATTACCGCTTCCGCTGTATGATGCCGGTGCGAGGATGGCGGCGCTGCTTCCTGAGCCGCTATTTGAATACGGAGCTCTGGCGTGTTTTTGGTGTGCCGCTGTGGGAGGTGGAATACCGCCATGGCAAGGTTGTACGGCAGCGGTTCATGCTGCTGCGTTTCATTGGCTGGAAACTGGGAATCAATGGCTGATATGACAACGGAGTGTGAGATTGATTTGACGATTGTCACCGTGTGCCGCAATGCGCGTAATCTGCTTCTGCCTACGCTGGAGTCTGTAGTGGCTCAGAAGGCAAAGGAGACCCTGAGCATTGAGCATTTGATTATAGATGGTGCCTCGACCGATGGTACCCCGGAATGGCTGGCTGAATTACAGGCGGAAGGAAAGATAGAAAACTATATCTCCGAGCCGGATGCCGGTATTTATGATGCCATGAATAAGGGGATTCGGCTGTCTAAGGGAAAGGTGCTCTATTTTCTGAATGCAGGCGATGTATTGACCGGTGCTTCGCTGCAGGAGAGTGTGAGTCCCCTGCTGCAGGGCAAGGCGTCAACCGCGGCAGCGCCGGTGCTGATGAAGGGCGATACGGCAGAGTGGGTGGACTCTCCATCATTCGATTACGTCTATCTGGGAACTCCTGTATGCCATCAGGGTTATTTTGCCACGGCGGCGCTGTATCGTGAGCTGGGGGGGTATGATTCGCAGCATTACCGTTGCCTGGCAGACGCGGATTTCATGAATCGGGCTTATGTGGCAAGCGGCGCTCCGCATATGACAACGGCCCCTGTGGCTGTGTATGCTACCGGTGGTTTTTCTGAATCGTGCGGGTATCGTTTCCTGCCGGAATATGTGTACATGCGCCATCTGCATTGGGATAAAGTGTTGCAGCGCGGTGTGTCTGAGCCGGCCTATGCAGAGCTTATCACATATGCTTTGATTGACCACTCTACCACCATGCTCCGGTGGGTGCAGGAGTTCGGCATAGCGGGTTCCAATGCAGATATTCTGCTGCGCCATGTGAGTGACCAGCGGCGGGTGGTTCGTTCGTGGCGGCAGCGGATGATGCTGCTATGGATTGAGAAGTGCTGCCTTAAACCCATGCTGGCTGGGTCGCTTCAGTTTGCTCGTGCGCAGAAGGTGCTGAAATGGTTGGGTATAGCTGGGTCCTTGAATGAGGGGAATCCGTATATCCACCCGGAGTACTACCCGAGCCGTTCTCTTAAGGCTGCTCTGAAGGCCCTGATTCGAAGCCGGTTCTGCTCCTGATGCTGCGCAGCAGGTGCCATTCGTCGCGCAGTACGGTGGGGGCTGCAAGGCGCAGTATGCCCAGGTAGAGCACCATTGATATGCTGAGCCCGGCTCCCAGCTGCGGCAGGGGAGCAGACTTAGCCGTCCTGACAATTTGCCAAACTCCTTCGAAAAATGTTCAGAAATGGGGCGAAAGTCGTTCGAATTTTGTTTATGAGCAGCGGCGGAGGAGCCCCCACGCGTCTCTGAGGGCACCAGGTGCCGCGAATCGCAGGATGACAAGGTAGAGGGTGAGGGAGAGCGCCAGCCCGGCGGCGAGCCGGGGCAGGGGGGCGAGCTCGTTGAGCAGTAGAGCGGGGAGCCAGGTGCAGGCAGCGGCCAGGGCGAAGCCGGGGAGCCAGTCGCGCAGTTGCAGTCGGGCTGGCAGGTGCATGTAGCGCCGGGTGGCCCAGGTGTTGATGCCGAGGCAGAGGACAGAGGTGCCCAGCGCACCCCAGCAGATGGCCTCCACGCTGATGAAGAACATGCCGATGAGGATGCCGATGCCCAGGCATTTCTTGAGCAGCTCCAGCCGCAGGAAGAGCTTGGGCGGGCCGCCGGCTTTCAGCAGGTTCAGGTTGATAATCTGCAGGTGCCAGGTGGCGTAGGAGACGCTGAGAATCTGCAGGTAGGGGGTGCATTCCTCCCAGCCGGGGCCGTAGCAGAGCCGCACCAGCGGGGCGGCAAAGGCGGCGGTGAACAGGCATAGCCAGGCAATGGGAAGGGTGAAAAGCCGCATGTAGCGCCGGTACACGCCGATGAGTTTCTGCGGGCTGTTCTGCAGGGTGCTCAGAATGGGGAAGGTAATCTGGTCGAGCATGTAGCAGAGCACCGTGGGGCACATGGCGGCCAGCTGGGCGCCGTTCTTGTAGCCGGCCAGGGCGGCGGGGGTGTATACCTTGCCGATGAAGAAGGCGCGGGCGTGGATGTAGGCGGTATCCAGCAGGCCGGTGGCAGCCAGCCTGCAGCTCAGCGGGGCGAGCTCACGGAAGGAGGTTATGCTGAACCGCCAGCCCGGCTTCCATGGGCAGATGAACCAGAAAAGCAGCGCACTGAGCAGGGCGGAGACGATGCCCTGCGCCATGTAGGCCCACACGCCCCAGCCCTGCCAGGCCAGCAGCAGGCAGAGCGGCATGGCCACCAGGGCCGCACCCAGGCAGATGAGTGCGGGAACCTTGAATTGCCGCCGTGCCATGTAGTGCGCCATGTGGACGCTCACGCTGCTGTTGAGCAGCACGATGAGGGCGGAAGCCCTCACCAGGTTACAGAGCGGCGCTGCCTCAAAGAATACCGCCAGCCAGGGGGCGGAGCAGAAGAAGAGCAGGGCGATGAGCAGCCCCATGCCCAGGTTGAACCAGAAGAGGGTATCTGCATCCTCCGCGGTGCGGTTCTGCTTGCGGATGAGCGCGCTGCCGAATCCGCTGGCGGCCAGGGTGCCCGCCGCGGTGAAAAAGATGGCCGTGAGCCCCATGAGCCCCATTTCCTCCTTGCTCAGCAGGCGCGCCAGCACCATGCTGTACACCAGCGTGACTGGCTGCAGTGTGCATTTCTGCAGCAGCATCCACCGCATGCCATCGGCGGTCTCTCGGGTGACGCGGGTCATGGCTCAGGATGCGGAAGAATGCCCAGCGGCAGAACCACCAGGAAGAGAATGGCCATGGCTCCGGCAATCAGCCAGGTGCCATTTGTGTTAAAGAAGACAACAGGTTTCAGGAAGCGGCGCGTGCTGTATATGGCTCCGTACAGTATGCCGCCCTTCAGGATGATGAGCAGGGTTGAATCTACTGAGATATCGTAGGTTTGGCGCAGGTAGTGCTGGTGGTAGGCAACGGTGGTGAGGAAGTTGCTGAGGCAGTTTTCCTGCAGGAGAAAGCCGGCTACATCGTAGAGCCCGTCGTAGCTGAACCACCCGCCCAGAATCACGGGCAGCAGCGCATAGGCCACCAGGCGGCTGCGCTGCGCCAGAATCAGCATGAAGAAAAGAAAGGCCGTCCCCTGCAGATAGATGCATGCGGATTTTACCACGTGGTCCAGACTCCAGAGGCTGAACGCCGTGGCCAGAGCCCCCAGCAGGATGATGGAGGTGAGCTGTTCCCGGGTGCGGTTGTATTCGGCGGAAGTCATGAGGGCTGGGAAATCAATGCAGATGGGTGGGGGCAACGGTGCTGGTGTAAATCATGCTGGCGCCAGTGCCCAGATGCTCGCGGATGAATTGGCTGCAGTCCAGTGTCTCGGTGCCGTATACCATGATGCACACTCTCTGCTGGTGCAGCTGACGCATGGTATCCAGGTGCTCCAGAAAGAGCTCGGCAGATATGGTGATGATAGGATACTGGTGCTCGATTGCCTGCTGCAGGGCGATGCTGTGTGAAATGCAGAATGCCGGGTACCAGATGCCTGCTTTCAGCGCCCGCACGTAATCCTGCGGGGAGAAGACTTCCACCATCATACGCTGCGGTAGAGGAATCTCACGTAGCAGGTGCCCGAAATCAGCAATTTTGTCCGTCACGAGAACCGTGTCCGGATGCTGCAGCATCAGCTCATGAAGCATCTGGCCGCTCAGCGGGGTCTGATTCCCTTTTATTCTCAGTTGAAGTGCCTCATTCAGCGTTCCGGGTTTTCTCCGGCTCCCGGTAAGGTGGCAGAACATGTCCCAGTCGTGCGCGGCCAGCAGGTGTTTGTCGGCCGTCATGAGTATATCGAACTCAATGAAGGAGAATCCCCGGGCCTGGGAATCTGCAAAGGCTTCTGCAGAGTTTGTGTAGAGGTAGGGGCCCACTCCGCCCCCGTGGGCAATGAGATTTCCGCTGCCTGCCTGGTGGAATCGCCGGATGTCATCTCCTCGGCTTTCCAGTGCTGTGGCCAGTTCGGTTTTGTATAGCTGCTTGCTGATGCGCAGGGCATTCCATGCGCTATAGGTGCCCGCCGCCGCCAGGAGACAGAGAATCAGGAGAGGGATTAGCCGCTTCCTTGGTTGTTTTGTGGCGGGAGACACGGTGCGAATTTGGTTATTTCTTCACCTGCAGGTAGATAATCTGGCTGTGGTAGCGCGGGTCTGTGGAATCGGTGGTGAGCACCAGGCGGTTCAGCGTGGCTTTGGCGGTGCTGCGGGGGGTGATGGTGACGGTGTATTCCTTGCCGCGTTTCACAATCTTGGGGAGGTAGTCAAAGGCATCGCCGCTCAGGGCCGCATTGGTGATGTGGGTGATGGGGCCGCCTTTGGGCAGGGTGATGCGCAGCACTTGCGGGGTGGGGGCTTCCCCGCGTTTCCACACCAGGCTGCGGGCGGAAAGCTGCATGGCCTGCGGCACGCGGAACTGCATGCGCAGCGTCACCTCCTTGCCATCGCTGGTTTCGGCGGCAATGGTTTTCTCCACATCGCGGTCGAAGGTGTGCGTTTCCACCACGGCGGTGAGCTTGCCGTCCTTAATCTGCACCTGGGTGCAGTCGCAGTGCGGCTTGGCGGAGTCGATGCTCTCTCCGGTGGTTTCAAAGATGACTGTGGCTTGCATCTGCCCGAACTTCAGCGGCACCACCTGTGTGGTGTTCTTGAAGGCTGCCATGGCGGGCAGGGTACAAAGCAGAGGGAGTAGAACGCGTAACATGGTGTATTAGTCCTTTTTAGGTTCCTCCGGCTTCATGAAGAAGCTGGAGATGATGAAAAGCGCGGCGGCAATGCATACGCAGGAGTCTGCCACGTTGAAGGAGGGCCAGTGGTAGCCCATGGGGAACATCTCCGTCTTAATCCAGGGGAAGGAGAAGTCCAGGAAGTCCACCACGTAGCCGCTCATCAGGTTGGCGAAGAATCCTTTGTCCTCTGCTCCGGGGATGAAGAAGCCCTGCAGCAGGCGGTCGGTCATGTTGCCGAGGATGCCGGTGGTGATGAGTGCCCAGGCCACGCGCAGGCAGCGGGTGGAGAAAAAGCCCTTGCGGAACAGGCCGAAAAACCACACCAGTGCCAGAATCTGGATGCAGAGGAAGACGAAGGGTGCCCACACGGTGCCGTGGCCGGTGCCGAAGGCCACACCGGTGTTGTGCACGCGCACGAGGCAGAAGTTCATGAACTCACTTCCCCAGATAACCGGTATGATTCTGGTGCCGTAGGCGTGGGCCCAGTCATAGGGGAAATTCAGCACAATGGCCCATTTGGTGACCTGGTCCAGGGCATAGAGTGCAATGATGGTGATGATGAGCCAGATGGAAACGCGGCGGGGCATGGTATGTGTGATATGGGATGAAGACAGGCGCGCTCCTGTGCTGGGAGTGCGCCTGTCTGGTGTTGTTAAGGATTATCTATCAGGCCATGACGGCGGCGCAGCGTTCGCAGAGACCGTCCTCATTCACGGCGGGCTCGTAGCGGCGGCAGCGGGGGCACATGGCGTGCGGAGTCATGGCTGCGGTGGCGGCCAGCTCGGCGCCGGTGGCTACCTCCAGGTCGGCCACGATGAAGAACTCCTTGGCGAACTGCTTGTCCTGCAGCAGGGCGAGCACGGCGGCATCCTCCGTGGCGGGCACGGTGAGGGAAACGGCGGCTTCGTTGTTCTTCTTGAAGGTCTTGGCCTTAATCTGGGCCTCGATGGCTACCTGAATCACGCTCTTGATCTGCTGCAGACGGTCGAATGTGGCGGTAAGGCCGGCATCGAAAGCGGGGTCGGCGGTGGGGAAGTCCTGCTCGTGCACGGAACCGGCGTTGCCGGCGTGCTCCCAGGCCTCATCGCAGGTGTAGGCCAGCACGGGGGCCAGCAGCTTCACCAGCACATCGAACACGCGGGCAATGGCAAACTGCTTGCTGATGCGGTGCGGGGAGTCCGCGGCATCGCAGTACAGGCTGTCCTTGGTCATGTCGATGTACAGGGCAGAGAGGTCATTGGTGCAGAACTGGTTGATAGCCATGAACACCTTGCGGAATTCGTAGCCCTCGTAGGCAGCGCGCACTTCGCGGATGAGGGTGTTGGTGCGCTCGAGAATCCAGGCATCGGTGGCATCCAGCTTCTCCGGTTGCTCGCCGTTGTAGCCCTTCAGGTTGGCCAGCAGAATGCGCAGGGTGTTGCGCAGGCGGCGGTAGGGGTCGGTAATCTGCTTGAACAGGTCCTCGCCGAAGGGAACTTCGTTCTGCCAGTCCACGCTGCTCACCCACAGACGCACAATGTCTGCGCCGTACTTTTCATAGAAGTACTTGGCATTGGTGGGCTTGGTGTAGGTGCCCTGGGCGCTCTTGGAGAGCTTGGAGTGGTCCTGGTTCACCACGAAGGCGTGGGTGAGCACCTTCTTGTAAGGTGCGGCATCGCGCCAGGCGCAGGAGAGCATGAGGGAGCTCTGGAACCAGCCGCGGTGCTGGTCGGTGGCTTCCAGGTACACATCGCAGGGGGCGCAGAGCTCGGGGTGGCGCTCCAGCACGGCCACGTGAGAGCAGCCTGAGTCAATCCACACGTCGAGGGTGTCCTTGCCCTTCTTGAGGTTGGTGGGCAGGCCCAGCTTCTCGCAAAGCTGTTCGCTGGTGAGCTCGAACCAGATGTTGGTGCCGTGCTCGGCCACGAGGTCGGCCACCTTGTTCACGATGGCGGCATCCAGCACGGGCTGGTCGTTCTCGTCGAAGAACACGGGCAGCGGTACACCCCAGGTGCGCTGGCGGGAAATGCACCAGTCCGGGCGGGCTTCCACGGTGCTGTAAATGCGGTTGCGGCCCCAGGCGGGCATCCACTCGGTCTTGTCAATCTGCTCCAGTGCCACGGGGCGCAGCTTCTCCATGCTGATGAAGAACTGCTTCACGGCGCGGAAGATGATGGGGGTCTTGGAACGCCAGCAGTGCGGGTACTGGTGGGTGAATTCCTCGCGGGCAAGCAGGCGGTTGCCTTCTACCAGCAGGGTGATGATGTCCTCGTTGCTCTGGAACACGTGCTTGCCGACCAGGTGGGGCAGGCCGCATTCGGCGGTGTAGTTGCCATCGTCATCCACAGGGGAGAGCACGGGCAGACCGTAGGCCATGCCGGCAATGTAGTCATCTGCACCGTGGCCGGGGGCAATGTGCACAGCACCCGTACCGGCATCGGTGGTCACGTAAGCGGCATTGATGATGAGGGACTCGCGGTTCAGGAAGGGGTGGCGGGCGGTGCGCTTCTCCAGCTCGCTGCCCTTGAAGGTGGCCAGCTCTTCCACGAGCGTCCAGCCGGTCTTGGCGGAAACGGTCTCGATGAGCTCACGCACAATGATGAACTTGCGCTCGGCGCCATCCTTGGCGTAGCGGCCTACTACATAGGTGAAATCCGGGTTCAGGGCGATGGCCAGGTTGCTGGGCAGGGTCCAGGGGGTGGTGGTCCAGATGACCATCTCGCAGCCCTCGATGCCGCACACGGCGCCATCCATCTCGAAGCCCACGTAGATGGCGGTGGAGGTGTCCTCCATGTATTCCACCTCGGCCTCAGCCAGGGCGGTGTGGTGAGCATAGCTCCACTGCACCGGCTTCATGGACTGGTACACAGCACCGTTTTCCACCAGTTTGGCAAACACGCGGAGGATATCGGCCTCGTACTTGGGCTCCATGGTGATGTAGGGGTTGAACCAGTCGCCGAACACGCCGAGGCGGCGGAAGGAGAGGCGCTGCTGGTCAATGAAACCCAGGGCAAACTCAGTGCAGCGGCGGCGGATTTCAGCGGGTTCCAGTCCCTGGAACTCCTTGACAACCTTTGCCTCAATGGGGAGGCCGTGGCAGTCCCAACCGGGAATATAGGGGGCATAGTAGCCGGCCATGGTCTTGCTCTTCACGATGAGGTCCTTGAGCACCTTGTTCAGGGCGGTGCCCATGTGCACATCGCCGTTGGCGAAGGGAGGACCATCGTGCAGCACGAAACGGGGGGCATTCTGCGCCTTACGGCGCGTTATAATTCGCTCATAAAGCTTTTCATTCTCCCATTTTTCCAGACGAGCCGGCTCCTTGGTCGTGAGATCACCACGCATGGGGAACGTGGTATCCGGCAGGAAGATGGTGTCTTTGTAGCTCTTGGCGTTTGTGGTCATACGCGCGCCATTCTACGCCCTTTTGGCGTAAAAGTCAACTCTGTAAAAGGCTCAGCAGATGCTGCATGCCTTTTTGGAGAGATTATGACTGTTTTTCTGGATGTTTAAGCCATCTGAGGGAGGCTCAACAGAAAAATCGGGGGTGTGGTGATGGTTTATTCATCCCAATCGTCATCATCATCCCAATCATCATCATCATCATCATCCCAATCGTCATCTTTTTCGTCCTCGTTTTCGTCAGCCTTCTCAACCGGCTTGAATGTTTTGTGGGTCGGTTTCTGTGTTTTTCTGGCTTTTTTCTTTTGTTGCTCGGCATCCGCATCCGCGTTTGTATCGGGGGCTGTTGCGTTGGCGGAGGCCTGAGTGTCTCGCAGGGTGACTTTTTCTACCAGTTGTTTGTAACTGAGTTCAATGGCCTTGGCCTGCCATGTTTTGGGGGCAATTTTACCTTCCAGGAGGGTTGTATTCTTCCCTGTTTTTGCGTCACGCATGATGATGATATCATCATCTTCGTAAAAATAGGCCAGGGGAATGCCATCTGCGTCTACAGCACGGAGCCCAGATGGCGTATAGGACATGTGGTTGCCATCTTTGTCTTTAAAGAGCGCACGTTTCGTAACCTTCTTGTATGAATTGACAATGGGACATTTGACGCTGCAGGAACGTGCAGCTTTAGGTGTATCGTAGCTCTTGCCGTAACGCTCGGCATTTGATTTATCCGAATCGGAAAAATCGACGTATATGATGAGGTCCGCCCCTTTTTTGAAGATTAAACGGGAGATATTTGTCAGGAATTTGGTTCTCTCATTAAGATAGTAGTCGCTGGCATAATACAGATAAAAAACCTTGGCATTGCGGTTGTAATTGGCGGTGTTGAAAATGACATCGCGGTCTCGTGCGTTGGCTTCAAGAAATGCCGGGATAGCCTTTAACGAACCTTGAGCCTTTTTTTGTGCATGTGCATAGGGCAGGATAAGGACGAAGAATGCGAGCAGGAGAGAGAGCGTTCTGTAAGTCTTGTTCATAGATGCGCTTTGTGCAGAATGAGAGGGGATTATACTGAGGGTGGAGCAGAGTCTTGCGGCCAGGATTAGCTGGTTAATTATAATATGCCCGACCGCCGGTCAAATCAGGATGTCGGGTGTGAAAAATCATTTATCGTTGAAATTAATCTGCTCAACTTTGCGCCATTTGGCAGGCTTATAGTTGCAACCAGGTCTTTATACGAGCGGAGGATGGCTTCTGTCGGCCATTCTGTGTATTGCTTCAGGCTCTGCATGCTGTACGCGGAGCTGCAGCGGTATACATAGAATACTTTTGCGTATTTGTCGTACTTGGGGTTGTTCAGCACTACTTCGCGGTTGCGTCTGTTTGCTTCGATGAAGTTTGCAATGGAACCTGCTGTTCCTTTATGGTGAGCAGCCTGGGCAATGCCTGTGTAAAAACAGACAAGAATCAGCATGAGGATGGCCTGGAATTGCTTCATAGGGATAGATTGAGAAAAACGGACGTTGCTTATATAAACAATTTACTGAGAGAAAGCAAGAAGAAACTTTGTCAGATGATGCAGCCAGGCAATGCTCCGCACGAGCATTGCCTGGCTGAAAAGGAATGAGAGATGCGTGAGTTAACTCTCCTCGCCGAAGGCGGAGTGCTCTTCGTCGCGCACGCGGCGTACGCGGGCGCCCAGCATCATGAGCTTCTCGTCCAGCATCTCGTAACCGCGGTCGATGTGGTAGAGACGGTGAATCTCCGTGGTGCCCTCTGCCGCCAAGGCTGCAAGCACCAGGGCGGCGCTGGCGCGCAGGTCGCTGGCCATGACCGGGGCGCCGGAAAGGCCGCTCACGCCGGTGATGATGGCGGTGCCGCTGTCTACCTTGATGTTGGCACCCATGCGCTTAAGCTCAGAGCAGTGCATGAAGCGCTGCGGGAAGATGGTATCCTTCACCACGCTGATGCCGGGGGTGAGGGCAAAGAGTGCCGTCATCTGGGCCTGCATATCGGTGGGGTACTCCGGGTACGGGTTGGTGAGAATCTTGCCGCTGCGGGGGCTTTCGCCGGGGGCAACGAACACGGAGGTGCCGTCCTCGTTGTACTCCACGCGGTGGCCGCATTCGATGAGCAGGTCGGAAATAGCCTTCATGTGCGAGCGGCACACGCGGTTAATCATGAGACCATCGCTCACCATGGCGGCGGCGACCATGAAGGTGCCGGCCTCGATGCGATCCGGAATGACGGTGTGGTCGCAGCCGTGCAGCTTCTCCACGCCGTGAATGGTGATGGTGCGGGAGCCGGCGCCTTCGATGCGGGCACCCATCTTGTTCAGGAAATTGGCCAGGTCCACCACCTCGGGCTCGCGGGCGGCGGATTCGATGACGGTGGTGCCCTTGGCGAGCACGGCTGCCATCATCACATTGTCTGTGCCGAGCACGGTGGGGCCGCTGTCGCCACGCATATCAATCGTGGTGCCGATGAGGCCGTTCGGTGCATCGATAACCAGGTTGCCGCCTTTTACCTGCACGCGGGCGCCCAGTGCTTTGATACCGCGGATGTGGAGGTCCACCGGGCGGTCGCCGATAACGCAGCCGCCGGGCAGGGGAAGCACGCACTTCTTCATGCGGGCCATGAGCGGGCCGAGCAGGCAGATGGAGGCGCGCATCTTGCGTACCTGTTCGTAGGAAGCTTTGTGGGAGATGCCCTCCGGGGATTCAATGCGTACGGTGCCGCTGGAGCGCTCTACAGAGCAGCCCAGCTGGCTGAGAATCTGCAGCATGTAGTTGGTGTCGGATACATCCGGCACGCGGGTGATGCGCACGGGCTCATCGGTGAGCAGGGCTGCTGCGAGAATGGGGAGAGATGCGTTTTTGGAACCACTGATATTGACGGAGCCACTGAGTCTGGTGCCGCCTTCAACGATGAGTTTGTCCATGGTGTGTGTGTGAGATTCGCTGGTTTGAAAGTATGCATATAAGATAGCACACCTGCAGGGGGCTTGCAAGGAGAAACGGGTGCCCTCTTATAAGAAATACGCCGCAGTGGGTCAAACTTATCAAAAAAGCCGCTTCCCCGGGTGGGAAAGCGGCTTTTTAAGAGTTGCTCTATCTCGCAAAGAAGAGAAAGAAATAGCCCCCGTTAATGGTGCGGCAACACCCGGGGGCTGATTATATGACTAGATTAGATGGAGATTGCTCTCCGGGATGGATTAGAACACAATTGACGATGGAAGTCAAGTTTTTCAGAAAAAAGATAGCCCTGCCCCGGGTCCCAAAGATTTCACAATTGACTGCATTATCAACACCGTTTTGGAGCCTGCCCCCTCTTTATCCGCTAAAGATGGCGATTTGTCGGGCAGGCGAAGCCTGCGGAATTTTGAGCCCACGAAGTGGGTGAAAGATAGAAGGCCGGGGTAAGAGCGCGTCAGCGTTCGCAGCCCCGGCTAGGCTAAAAAAAGTTTCAGAGCCCGCGGAGCGGGTGACAGAGCGGTGGCTTAACTTGTTGCGACTGTTCTGTCACCCGCTCCGCGGGCTCCGTCATGTTTTGTTTGTTGCAGGGGCTGCGCCCGCTGGCGCGGGCTTACCCCTGCCTCTCCTCTATAGCCCCTCCGGGGCTTAAAGTTCCGCAGGCTTCGCCTGCCCGACAAACTCCCCTTTTGGCGCAGCATTCTTTGGGACACATGTGCTCGCCCGCGAGGGTGCCGCCATAGGAGCTGAATGGCGATTTGTAGAAATGCAGATTTAAAACGCAGAATGTCAAGCTCATCTCCTGCGGCGGCGAGCCGCGAGAGCCGAGAGAGCCAGTAAACTGAGAGTTGCAGTAGCGGGCTCGGGAACGATGAAATAGATATACCCCACCTGCGAGGCAGAATAATACCCCACCGTCTGTCCGGCAGAGGTCATAGCTGCAACCGACAAGTGCTCCGAGTCTGCAAACTGCACATCATCACCAAAACTGATGCGGAACACCCCATCCCCGGGCATTTCCAGGCCACGAAGGTCAAACACCAATTGGTCACAACTAAGCGTCAACGCACCGCTGAACATACCGGTCTCAATATCCAGCACCTCAGTGCCGGCGGTCAGGTACAATTCTGCAGCAGCATCGCCACAGAAGCTGAGCGCGAGCGCAGAGTCCAGACTGATGTTATTCATGCGCGTATTGGCGCTGCTGAGCTCCAAAGTGCTTTCCTGCAGGCTGACATGCGCACCGGCTTCTGCAGAAACCGTACTGGCAGCGTCTATATACAATCCGCAGAGCTCAAGGCTGACACCTGACTTCAGAGCCAGCAAAGCCGCCGAAAGCCGACCGGTTTCCCCCTTGGCAGCAGCAAGCCGCAGCTGGGTTTCAGAGCTGATGGCAGACTCCACCTTGGACATCTCCGCAAGGCCGGCTGTATTGGCTTTCAGAGTCGCCACCTCCTTACTGCCACGCTTCCAGGTAAGCGAGCCCTTACCCTCCAGCGAAACATCGCCCTTGTGCCCATAGTAGGCGGCAATATCGGCGGTGGATTCGAGCTGCTCACCACCTTCGATATACTCCTCTGCATACTGCACACCCTCGTGCATGATATACTTACCGCCATCCTCCACCGTCACCTTACCAGTCAGGCGGGCGTGGCTTTCCAGCTCAAAGGTAGCACCGTCCTTTACCGTCACGTTCATAGTGGCATCGGCATAGTGCCAGTCCTTCTCCCGGGTGGAGAAATCTGCGCTGGTCATTGTATTGGAGCTGCCGTAACCATGCACCGTAAGGGTGCCGGAGAGCTTCACCGTACCCTTCTCGACGGTAAGGCCACTATCCTTGTGGGTCAGGCTGGTGCGGATGCCGTTGAGCTCCCAGGTGCCGCCATCCACAGCATAGGTAATCCCCAGCGATGAATCGGCAGTGTCCCGGAAGGAGCCCGCAAAGACCGTGTCTCCGCTTTCCTTATAGATCAGCGCCGCGTGTTGAGACGAACTGTTGGTAATGACGGCTTCTTCCGTAAGCGCATTGATGGTAAAGCACCCCTCGCGATTCTCTCCGCCGGAGGTGTACCAATCCATCTGGTTTCCATTCATATCCAGCACGCCGCCACCACTGCCGAAGGTGAAATCGCGCTTAATCTGGCTGGTGTTCTTAATCACCACAACAGAGCCCGTATTGGTCAGCACATTGTAGGCGGCATAGCCGTCATCCTGATTAAGCAGCGTTCTGCCAGCCCCACCCACATTCAGGAAAATCTCATTATCTCCCTTACCGCAGATATTCAGAGTACCTTCGCCCACCTTACGCCACTCGCGCATATAATCAGCATCGGCATTCCGCAGGCTTACATTCACCTGCACCCCGGCATCCACCACATACCCGGCGGAATCCAGTTGCTTACCGGAATCTGACTTCACATCAAACTGAACCCCACTGACCTTTTCGACGGAAAACTGCAGATACCCCACGCCCAGGTCTGTATCCTTGGTCACATTGATGGTGTACCGGGCCTGATTAGCCGCGCCCTCGAACACAAGGTTCTGCGTCAGATACAGTTCAGCATACGTCAGGCCCTCGTTCACCTGGGCCACTTTATCCACCACAATAACGCTTTCCGAAGCGTTCAGATACTCGTTGCCATAGGCATACCACTGCTGGGAATCCTTCAACCCGGAAAGCGACTTCCAGGTGTGGGTGTCCGTCTCCACCCCGTTGAATGCCACAGAATTCCAATTTTCATCGTACAGGTTACCATTGGTATCAGCCAGATACCCCTTTGCAGGCAAAGCGGTAAACGATGTTCCGTTGATGACATCGGCCACCCCGCCCTTGTCGTCAGAAGCCTCTGCGCCATTGATGAAGAGTTCGCCCGTCACCCGGGACATATCCACCCGCACATGATTGGCCTCCAACGCAGCCTTGGACCACTCCGGAGCAGCGGTTGCAAGCGGACGCTCGCCACTGTTATAACTACCCGTATGTGCCAGCAGCAATTCGAACTGTTTTGTCTCTGGATTCCATGCAAAATACGGGCTGCCGGAGTCACCTTCAGCCGAACCAAACGGAAGCGGAGTTGCTGAACTTACCCCCGAAGAATCCCAGGCCCCCTTGCCCAGAATTTCAGCCGTCTTGATATCCTCCAGACTACCGATAGCCGCATCATTGCTCCAGGATTTTATCGTTCCTACACCTGCCACAGTATACACACCGGCAGAACTTACGGAAACCGACTTACCCTCGTAATCCTTCAGCGTCTGATCACCGCCACCAACGCGGTATACCAGGGTACCCGACATATTCATGGAGCCGTTTGTATACGCCGGGGAATAAATACTGGCAGACTCAGCATCGGTCACAATCTTGCTCAAACGGGTCAGCTTATAGTCAGCCTTTTCCGGGGAGGTCACAAAACTATTATTGCTACTCAGCTCCTCGATACCCTTGTACACCAGGGCATTCTCCTGGCCAACGCCCTGTTTATTTCCTCCAAATGTAGGATTCAGCGTGCCATTATGCGCGACTGTCACCACATAATTATACCCCGTCAATGTGGCATTGCCTAAATCTACCACACTATCAAAACTAATCATTCCATTCGGGAGCGTCTGAGTCGTCTGACCACCAGTGTACTGAATGGTCACGCCGCCATCACGCGTGCGGATATACTCCAGCAGGTCATTGGTTGCGCCCGTGACATATCGCCCGGAATTCGTGGCAAAATCCACATAGGTATTCAGCGAAACATCCGTATGGCGCACTGCTGCCGCGCCGGGCAACGCACCACCTGCCAGAACAAACGCCAGAACCAAATGCCGGGGAAGTCTCAGTTTCATAGCAAGAAAATATTGTCCTCTCTTATACCAGATTTCCATCCGCCTCGCAAGCATAATACTTCACCCCACCTGCCTGGTCGGCAGGTGGGGTGATACTTATGAGATAATGTTACTTTTCGTATGAAGCTTTACTCCTGGGGAGCATCGGCCTCATCGGTTGTGGTGGATTCGGCATCTACCACTTCGACGCCTTCGGCATCCTCGGACTCGGGGGAATCGTCCTCATCGTCATCGGGGATAACAAGGGTGATTTCCTGGATGCACTCCTTGCCGTCGAGCGTGATAAGCTTCACACCCTGGGCAGCGCGGCCGGTCTCACGGATGGTGTTCACCTTCATGCGGACAGACTGACCACCGGAGGTCATAATCATGAGCTCATCGGCATCGGTCACGGTGGTGGCAGACACCACGCGGCCGGTCTTATCCGTGCAGTTCATGGTCTTGATACCGATACCACCGCGGGTCTGCGGGCGGTATTCATCGAACACCGTGCGCTTGCCGAGACCGTTCTCGGACACCACGAGGAGGTGGGCCTCATTCTGCACCACAGCCAGAGCCACCACATAGTCGCCCTCGCGCAGCTTGATGCCACGCACACCGATGGTGTTACGGCCCTGCGTACGCATATTCTCTTCCTTGAAGCGGATGCTCATGCCATCGTGCGTGACGAGCACCACCTCATCATTGCCGGAGGTAAGGGCGGCGTTCACCAGGGAATTGCCTTCCTCCAGATTGATGGCGATGATACCGGCCTTGCGGTAGTTCACGAAATCATTGAGCGCGGTCTTCTTCACTGTGCCGTCCTTGGTGGCGAACACCACATTGCCGGAATCCTCGGCGAAGGTGATATCCTTGCCGTCCTCGCTCACACGGCGCTCCAGACGCAGAATAGCGGCGATGCGCTCATCGGCCTGCATATCGAGCAGGTTCTTGATGGAACGGCCCTGGGCACTGCGGGCGGCCTCGTCAATCTCATACACACGCTCCACGTACACACGGCCTGTGTTCGTGAAGAACATGATGTAGTCGTGATTCTGGGCAGCGAAGAGGTGCTCCACGAAGTCGTTGGCATCCTTCTTGCTCTTGGTCGTGGCAGCCTTGATACCCTTGCCGCCGCGAGCCTGCAGGCGGTATTCATCGGAGTTCGTGCGCTTGATGTAACCGCTGTGGGAGATGGTCACAATCATGGAATCATTGGGGATGAGGTCCTCAATGGCCATATCGCCCTCGAAGGGAATGATGTGGGTCATACGAGGGGTGGCGTACTTCTCCTTGATGGCGCGCAGCTCATCCTTCACAATGCCGAGCACGCGGCTCTCATTGGCCAGAATGTCCAGATAGTCCTCGATGAGCTCCAGCAGCTTCTTGTACTCATCGGAAATCTTGTCGTTTTCCAGAGCAGTGAGCTGGTAGAGACGCAGTTCAAGGATGGCGTTCACCTGGCGCTCGGTGAACACATACTGGTCACCCTGCACGGAAGGCTGGCTGTGAATGAGGATACCCAGTCCCTTGGCCAGCTCCACCGGGAAGCGGAAAGCCATGAGTCGGGTACGGGCATCTTCGCGGTTCTTGGAATCGCGAATGATGCGGATGAACTCATCCATGTTGGCCAGGGCGATGAGGTAGGCCTCCAACACCTCGGCGCGGTCCTCAGCCTTGCGGAGGAGGAACTTCGTGCGGCGCACCACCACCTCGCGGCGGTGTTCAACGTAGAAGTTGATGGCATCCTTCATGGAGAGCACCTTCGGGCGGCCCTCGTGAATGGCCAGCATATTCACGGAGAAGGAAGTCTCCATGCTGGTGAGCTTGTACAGCTGGTTGATGACCACCTGCGGGCGGGCATCGCGCTTCAGCTCGATTTCGATGTAGTCCGTCAGGTCGCGCATACCGGCGATATCCGTGACAATCTTATCACGCACCAGCTCAGCAATACGCTCCTGCAGCACAGCGCGGTTCACACCGTAGGGCACATCAGAGATATGAATGAACTCGCGACCATTCTCATTGGTCACCACCTCCATCTTACCGCGCATGCGCACGCTGCCGCGGCCGGTGCGGAAGTAGCTGTCGATACCCTTGTAACCCAGCACATAACCACCCGTGGGGAAGTCCGGGCCCTTGATGTAGGCGCGCAGAGCCTCAGCCGTGATGAGGGGATTGTCGATGTAGGCGCAGATGCCGTCCACCACTTCGCCCAGGTTGTGCGGGGCCATGTTGGTGGCCATACCCACGGCAATACCTGTGCCGCCGTTCACCAGCAGGTTCGGGAAAGCGGAGGGGAACACCACAGGCTCCGTCAGGCGGTTGTCGTAGTTCGGCTGGAAATCCACCGTATCCTTGTCCAGGTCATCCATCAAGGCCACACCCAGGTGGCTCAGCTTGGCTTCGGTGTATCGCATGGCTGCGGGCGGGTCACCTTCCGGCGTACCGAAGTTACCCTGCCCCTGCACCAGCACATCGCGCATGTTCCATGGCTGTGCCATGGTCACCAGCGTACCGTAGGCGGACTGGTCACCGTGCGGGTGGTAGTTACCGATGGTGTCACCCACGATTTTACCACACTTGATTGTGCCCTTGCTGGGCACCAGACCGAGCTCGTGCATGGCGTACAGCACACGGCGCTGGGAAGGCTTGAGACCGTCGCGGGCGTCCGGCAGGGCGCGGGAGATAATCACCGACATGGAGTAATCCAGGAAGCTGCGGGATACCTCCTCAGCCACGTCGACGGGACGAATTCTTGTTTCGCTCATAATCAGGATGAAAAGTCAGGGGTTACACGTCGAGGTTGCGGACGTTGAGGGCGTTGTCCTCAATGAAGCGGCGGCGGGGTTCCACCAGGTCGCCCATGAGGATGGTGAACATCTTGTCGGCCTGCACAGCGTTGTCATCATCCAGGCGCACGCGGAGCAGCTCGCGCTTCTCCGGATCCATGGTGGTGGCGTACAGGTCCTTGGCGTCCATTTCACCAAGACCCTTGAATCGGGTGATGGTCACGCTGCGACCGCCGATTTCCAGCACCTTGGCCAGGATATCGCCCACAAAGTTGATGGGAGTCACCGTGTTGCGAGAGTTCTCCACCAGCTCGAATACCGGGGCGTCATCGCACAGCAGATGGTCGGCATCAATGCCCAGCTCCTCCAGGCGGGTGAGCACGCGGGAAATGGCCTTGGCCTCGTGCAGCTCGTGCAGCAGAGCGCGGCGGCTGGGGCCTTCGCGTACCGGCAGCGGGTTGGCGGCAAGCTCCTCCTCGCTGGGTTCGCCGAAGAGGAACAGGTCGCGGTTCTCCTCGGAGAATGCGCTCAGGCTGTCCATATCGGCAAAGTACTGCACCTCTTCATCATTACCGCAGCGCACCTTCACCAGGTACTGCGGGAAAGCGCCGCTCTCAGAGCGGTGGCGCAGCAGGTCCTTGAAGTCGCCACCGTGCTGGGCTACGCTGCCCTCGTACTTCTGCAGGTTGATGAGCGTCTCCAGAATGGCCATGAGGGAATCAGCATCGAACTCGCGGCTCTTGTCCGGGGTGCGCAGCGTCACGTCGCCGGCGCCCAGGGAAATGAGCTTGCGGTTCAGGGAAACCTCATCCTGCACATACTGCTCCACCTTGCGGTGAATCACACGGTACAGCGGCGGCTGGGCAATGTAGAGATAGCCGGCGCGCACCAGCTGCGGCATGTGGCGGCAGAACAGGGTGAGCAGCAGCGTACAGATGTGGGAACCGTCCACGTCAGCATCAGCCATCAGAATAATCTTATGGTAACGCACCTTGTTCAGGTCGAAGGAACCTTCACCCTCGCCATCGCCGATACCGGCACCAATGGCGGTGATGATGTTCTGAATCGTCTCGCTGCCCAGAGCCTTATCCAGGCGAGCCTTCTCCACGTTCAGAATCTTACCGCGCAGCGGCAGAATAGCCTGCGTGCGGCGGTCACGCCCCATCTTGGCAGAGCCACCTGCGGAGTCACCCTCCACAATGAACAGCTCGCTGAGCTTCGGGTCGCGGCAGGAGCAGTCGGCCAGCTTACCAGGCAGGCCACCGCCCACGGTCATCGCGCTCTTGCGCACGCTTTCGCGGGCCTTACGGGCGGCCTCACGGGCGCGGGAAGCGATAAGGCAGCGGTCGATGATGGTCTTGGCCACCTGGGGATTCTCCTCGAAGTATTCCTTCAGCTCCTCATACACCACGCTGCTCACCACACCTTCAATTTCGGTGTTCACGAGCTTATCCTTCGTCTGGGAGGAGAAGCGCGGGTTGGGCATCTTCACACTGATAACAGCCACCAGACCTTCACGCACGTCGTCGCCGTTCAAGCTGGGGTCCTTATCCTTGAGCAGGTTGTTCGTCTTGGCGTAGTTATTGATGGCACGGGTCAGCGAGCTGCGGAAGCCGGAAAGATGCGTACCGCCGTCGGCATTGAAAATGGAGTTGGCGTAGCACTGAATCTGGTAGCGGTCGCTGTCGTTGTACTGCATCACCACGTCCACAATCACATCGTCCTCCATGGTCTTGCCGTCGTACTCCACCTCAATGTGGCGCACGCCGCTCATGGCGATAGGCTCGGCAGTGATAAGCGTCTTATTCTCGCCCAGCTGCTTCACGAACTCGCGGATACCATCGGCATAGTAGAACGTCTCGTTGCGCTCCTGGCCGGTGCGCTCGTCCACCAGTTCGATGACGAGGCCGGGGTTCAGGAAGGCGAGCTCACGCAGACGGCGGGCCAGCAGGTCAAACTTGAATTCCGTGGTATCAGTAAAGATGGTCGGGTCGGGCAGGAAGGTGATGGCCGTGCCGGTCTGCCCCTCCGGGCAGGAGCCTACCACATGCAGCTTCTCGGTGGTGCGGCCACGCTCGAAGGTAATCACATGGCGCTTGCCATCGCGGCGCACCTCAGCCTTGAAGAAATCGGAAAGGGCGTTCACGCACTTGGCACCCACACCATGCAGACCGCCGGAGTACTTGTAGGCACCCTGGCCGAACTTACCACCGGCGTGCAGATTGGTGAGCACCAGCTCCACGGCAGGAATGCCGAACTTCGGGTGCATATCCACCGGAATACCACGACCGTTGTCAATCACGGAAATGGTACCGCCCTCGTGAATCTGAATAATGATCTTGCTGCAGTATCCGGCCAGATGCTCGTCAATCGAGTTATCCAGCACTTCGAACACACAGTGATGCAAACCACGTTCATCCGGGTCACCAATGTACATACCCGGACGCTTACGCACGGCTTCAAGACCCTCCAGCTTGTCAATCTGGGCGGCGCCGTACTCCTGCTGTGCCCCGGTAGAAAGCTTCTCAGCATCCTCCGGGGGCGTTACGTTATCACTCATAAGTGCCGGCCATTATACGCGCGTACGCGCGCGCCTCAATACTATAGTGCGTCATTTTCTTAAATTTTGCGTCACACGGCATCTATAAGGCGCGCAGCCCTCATTCTGGGCTTCTGCCCTATCCTCACCCACCAACGCATTACAAGCCTATTCTGCGGCATTTTCTGCAAAATTTACCACTTCTGGCATCGAAGCATCATGCCCTAAAAAATACTTGCATTGCTCAGGAAGATGATATAACCTCTACTCCACTTCTACGAAGCGTTCAGGAACCATATGAAACACGTTCACTTTCTCGGGATTTGTGGCACCGCCATGGGTGCAGTTGCATCAGCCATGGCACGCCAGGGCTACGTGGTAACCGGCACAGATGCCAATGTCTACCCGCCCATGTCCACCTTCCTCGAGAATGAAGGGATTCAGATTTTCCAGGGCTACAACCCCGCCAACATTCCCGCTGATACGGACCTGGTGGTCATCGGCAATGCCATGAGCCGCGGCAATATCGAGGTGGAGGCCGTGCTGGATTCCCGCCTGCGCTACATGAGCCTGCCGGAAACCATGAAGGAATTCTTCCTGTGGGGCAAGCGGAATCTGGTAGTGACCGGCACACACGGCAAGACCACCACGACCTCCATGCTGGCCTGGATGCTGGAGGCCAACGGCCACAACCCCAGCTTCATGATTGGCGGCATTGCCCGCAACCTGGGCCGCGGCGGCCGCTTCACCGATTCCTCCTTCTGCGTGCTGGAGGGCGATGAATACGACACCTCTTTCTTCGACAAGCGCTCCAAGTTCCTCCACTACCTGCCCGAGGTGGTCATCATCAACAACATCGAGATGGACCACGCCGACATTTACGCCAATGTAGAGGAAATCAAGCTTTCCTTCAAGCGCCTGCTGCGCGTGGTGCCCCGCAACGGCATCGTCTTCATCAATGCAGACTGCCCGAACTGCGCCGATGTGCGCGCCTATGCTGCTGAGGAGCTCAAGATGGTGAAGATGGTGAGCGTGGGTATGTCCGAAAATGCCGATGTGCGCATCACCAACCAGGAATACCGCACCGATGGCTCCGGATTCACCCTCACATGCAAGCCCGCCCCCGAGGGCGAGGAAGCAGCCCCCTGCCCGCTCTGCGGCGAGTCCTTCAACGTGCCCATGATTGGCGATTTCAACGTGCGCAACGCCGCCATGGCAGCCTGTGCCGCCGCCTTTGCCGGGCTGAATGCGGAGGAAATCCGCACCGCGCTGAACAGCTTCGAAGGCGTGGCACGCCGCCAGGAAATCCGCGGCACCGTGAATGGCGTCACCGTGGTGGATGACTTCGCCCACCACCCCACCGCCATCCGCCAGGCCATTGCCGGCCTGCGCCAGCGCTTCCCCAAGAGCCGACTGTGGGTGCTGTTCGAGCCCCGCAGCAACACCACCATCCGCAACCTCTTCCAGAGCGAACTGGCCACCGCCCTCTCTGATGCCGACTTCGCCGTCATCTCCCCCATCGAGAACACGAAGCGTCTCGCCCCCGAGGAGCGTCTGGACCAGGAAAAGCTGCTGGCCGACATCCGCGAAGCCGGCACCGATGCCTACGTGGGCAAGAATGTGGATGACATCGTGGCCTATGTGGTCACCCACGTGCACCCGAACGACGTGTTGCTCGTCATGAGCAACGGCGGCTTCGGCGGCATCCACAACAAGCTGCTGATAGCCCTCGCTCAGTAAGATTTCCGGCCCCGCCAACCGCGGGGCTTTTTTCTTGCAGCAGCATAACTGGCTGTGCTACATTAGCTCTATGAAAAGGGTCTTTCTCCTGCTGGCCGGATTACTACTCTGCTCCTGCACCGCCGTTAACTCCGGCAGCTATCTGGACTGCATTGGCCGAGAATCTCCCAAAGTGCAATCACGACAGAACAAAAAAGCATCCAGCACATGGCAGGTATGGGAGTCTGTCTACGAGACCTGGCGCATGGGTGATTATTATTACGTGAAATTGCCTGTTGTTTACGCACCGCGACACGAGCCACTCCTGATAAGCTTTCATGTCATGCCATAGATAGAAGACAGGCAATGGATTTTTCCCTCAGATCCGGTGGCAGGGGGAATCGACCGTCATACTTATCTGACCACCCTGCCATGCGATGTCTACTACGCAGAACTGACCGAAGACCAGCGCAAAGATTGTAGCAGCGCATACAAGTTCGCACCGGATGACCGTCCCATCTACCGCCCCTACCGCCTGCTCCGGGCAAATGAGATTGACCTGAGCAAAGCCGCCAAAGTGGAGGATACCTACATCTTCAACCCCGATGCGCTGGTGCACCGCCACCTGACCGACCACCGCAGCACAGGCAACCAGATGCGCCGCCCTCTCTCATGGATGCTCTTCGCTGCCGACCTTCCCCTCTCCATCGGAGCTTCAGCCGCCGGAATCGCTTGTGAACTGCTGGCGCTCCCGTTGCTGATAATAGGTGACCTCGCGGATAGAGATTGATACCAGGCGGCAATTATGCTATGGTCACCATATGAAAAAAATTCTGTTTACTCTTATATCTCTTTTCTGTCTTCTTCCCGCTGCAGAGGCAAAAATCAATGCGGATCAGCTTCTCGGAGGCCTGCTGCAGGTCATCACGGAGCCACAGCAGGAAACTACAGCCCAGGCTTCTCCCCAGAGGCAGAATGAACCGAGCTTCGGCGAGCAATTAGCGCTCATTGCCAGCGCCGCCACTGAAGGGTTCAAGGAGGAAGGCCGCAAATACGCCAGAGAGCTGGGCGATATCGTCACCCAGCAAATCAAGGAGGATAAGAAAATCAACCAGACGCTTGACTCCCTGCGCATCTTCTGCTGGGCAGTCGTGGCCTACCTGACCATTGTCACCGCTCTCGTCATCTACCTGCTGCTGCGGCTGCGTGTGCTGCACACCAGGCTGATGCACGCAGTCCAGAAATTGACGATGGAGAAATGACTCTAACAAGTCAAAGCATCCCGCCAAATGGGAGTTTGGCGAATGCAGATTTCAGAACGCAGAATGCAGAATTGTGAGTTTGGCGGGCAGCGGGCTCGCGTCAGCGAGCGGAACATTGAGCCCGTAAGGGCGCCAGCTGGTAGCCCAGGGTGCAGCCGCGTCAGCGGCGGAACCCTGGGTTGGCTAAGTAAACAAAACGAACCCCGAACGAAGTGAGCGGGTGGCAGAAATCGCGGCTAATATATTAAGCCATAGCCTTCCGTCTCCGGGTTGACAC
>JAFYWX010000015.1 GCA_017546445.1 Akkermansia sp.
CGATTTCTGCCACCCGCTCACTTCGTTCGGGGTTCGTTTTGTTTGCTTAGTCAACCCAGGGTTCCGCCGCTGACGCGGCTGCACCCTGGGCTACCAGCTGGCGCCCTTACGGGCTCAATGTTCCGCTCGCTGACGCGAGCCTGCTGCCCGACAAACTCCCATTTGGCGTAGCAATCTTTGGGACACATGCTGCCGTTTACCAGCCTCCCTCTTTATCCGACAAATGGCGATTTGTCGGGATGAAGGATTTTGGATTTTGAATATGTTAAATTCCGCGGGCTTACGCCCGCCTGACCTGCCCCTTAAAATCGAAATCCAGCCCCCTTGCGGGGGCTGGATGAAATCACTTTGTGACCAGCCGTCGCTTCTGCGAAGCTTTGGCCTGGCGAGCGAAATCCTCGCTGATGCTCGGGCTTTAGAACGGGATATCATCATCCTCCTCAGCGGGCATGGGGGGAGGAGGCGTCTGCTGGGGGCGCTGCTGCTGGTAACCGCCGTTGGAGTAGCCGCCGCCGTAGTTGCCACCCTGCTGGTAGCCACCCTGGCCACCACCATTGTAACCACCCTGCTGGTAGCCGCCCTGGTTGTATCCGCCGCCGTTGTTGTAGTTGCTGGAGCGCTGCTGGTAACCACCGCCCTGGGACTGGCCACCGCCATCGCGGCTGCCGAGCAGCTGCATATTCTCTGCCACGATGCGGATTTTGCTGCGTTTCTGGCCGGTCTGCTTGTCCTCCCAGGTATCCTGCTGCAGGCGGCCCTCAATGAATACCGGGCGGCCCTTGGCCAGGTACTGGCCGGCAATCTCAGCGGTGCGGCCCCAGCAGGTCACATCCAGGAATGTGGTTTCCTCGCGGCGTTCGCCCTCGTTGGGGCCGCTGCTCACGCGGTTCACAGCGAGGCGCAGCTCTGCTACGGTGTTGCCGCGCGGGGTGGTGCGCACATCGGGGTCGGCAGTCAGGTTGCCGATAATCATTACCTTGTTTAAATTAGCCATATATAGTTGAGTTATGATTGTAATATCTGGAAACATGCCGGAGCAAGTGCCGGCGCTATCTACATGGTGTTATCCTACCCGCCGCAGGCAGCCTTGACAAGCAAAAATGTGGTATTCTCTGCCTTTTATTGAGCTGCTGACGTGAATATAGGCTTGCATCCTGTGGCTATACGGTGTACAATGCCGAACCCGCAGGAGCGGGGTATCACCATTTTTATCTCCCATGAACGTTGAACTTATCGAAAAAGCCGCTCAGATCGTAGGCGACAATCAGCTTCTGGTCAACATCGTTTCCAAGCGTGTGCAGCAGCTCAACCACGGTTCCGATCCCTACATCGTCACCACTCCGGAAATGCAGTGCGGTGATATCGCTCTCACGGAGATTATCGAGGGCAAGATTACCTGGCACGAGATGACCCCCGAGGAACTTGCCGCCAGCCGTGGCGAGGGTCAGGATGCCGACCCCGTTGCAGAGCTTGCCCAGTCCGCTGCTCCCGCCGAGCCGGATACCCTGACCATTACCCCGGATCTGTAAAGAACCTGCGAAATCGTCTTTCTGCGCGACCCGGCAAGCTCCTCGAACGGCAGCGCCGGGTCGCACACTTTTCCCCAACACCTTATCCCCCTATTCCCCCACCACCAAGCATATGGCCAAGAAACCCGCCCCGCAGAACAACCTCATCGCCAGTAACAAGAAAGCAGGCCGTGATTACGAAATCATGAGCCGGCACGAGTGCGGCATCGAACTGCGCGGCACCGAGGTGAAATCCATTCGCGCCGGCAAGGTGAACGTGGCCGATTCCTTCGCCCGCGTGGAAAAAGGGCAGCTCTTCCTGTACGGCTGCGATGTGCAGCCCTGGGAAACCGCCGGCAAGTGGTTCCAGCATGAGGCCAAGCGTCCCCGCCGCCTGCTCATGCACAAGCGCGAGATTCTGAAGCTGGAAATCCAGCAGGCCCAGAAAGGTTTTGCCCTCCCCCTCCTGCGCCTTTACTGGAAAAATGGAAAGGTGAAGGCCGAAATCGGCACCGGCCGTGGTAAGACCCACCGCGACCAGCGCTACGACCTCAAGGCCCGCGCTGAAATGCGCGAAGTGCAGCGCGAGGTGGCGCGCTTCAATAAAGCCCGCTGGTGAGCCACCCGCCCAGCTGCTGTCCGGCTGGAGTTCTATTTCTTATCTGGTTTTTTGCCGGTCAGAATTTTTTCCACCTCCGGGTGAAGTGGTGGCACTTTCTTGTTGTACCGCCCACTGAGCCTTTCAAGGAGGGGAGGCGTGCCGCCTGCCGTTTCTTCGGTGTCTGCCCCCAGCTCCACCAGGCGGCGCATGAGCTGCAGGGTAGGTTCGCAGATATCTGGTTTGCTGGCGCTGCGTGAGGCCATGCATGCCATGTAGTACAACACGCTGTTGCCATGGTCATCTCGTGCGTTGATATCCGTTCCGGCGGGTACCAGGATTTCAATGGCCTGGCGCAAGGGTTCTGCATCTTCCAGGTAGTAATCATTCCGGACCATGGATAGCAGCAGAGTATTGCCATTGCTCCGGCGCAGTCTGGCATCAGCTCCGTGTTCCAGCAGCAGTTTCAGAATCTCCGGATGATACAGTGCCTTCTCTATCGGGTAAACAGGCTTGCTGTAGGCATCGTAGCTGGGCTTATTCACATCTACTCCATGCTTGATGAATTCGCGCACGAGTTCTGCGTTATTGCTCCCGATGCAGAAATGGAATAAGGCGCGTCCTTCCGTATCACAGGTGTCCGGGTTGGCACCATGCTTCAGCAGGGTCTTGACCATCTCATTTCGGCGGCTGAGCATAGCTGCATACAAAAGGTTGCCGGGGTTGAATCTCGTGCGTGATTTCAATAATTCCGGGCGAGCACTGATGATATGGTCCAGCTCCTCGGGGGAGCCATGGCGAATCACATGTATTGCTTTATTGTAGTCCGGGTCATGCGCCAGATTGGGTGTGAATTCGAATGCGCTGATTTTGGGAAGTTCCTGCTTATTGCGGGGGATGGTGACACGGAATCCTGACACCAGTTTCCGGTTTTCAGGTGCCGTATCGGGAGAATCCAGCGTCACAGGGCAGGCGGCCTGCAGTAGTTGCATGATTTCGCGGCCTGGTTGTTCCCAGTTTCCTTCTGCATCCTGGTAGCACACCAGCAGCACGCGGTCTTTATTCCACTTTTTGTATTCTGGCAGCTTTTTCAGGAAATTCTGCTCCTCTATTCCCCCACGGCGCCCAATCATGAACACTTCAATGTACGCATTGCGGAACTCTGCTTCAGCCTCTGCCGCAGCCAGGCTGGTGTGCAGCGTGGTCATAGGGGGAGCGATGTCCGGATAAGACTCCGCCTGAGCGAGATTTTCTCCCTCCAGCAGGCTGACGAAGCATTGAGCGTAGCTGCCATCTGTGCGGGTGAATTGAGCAATACGGCCATCCGACACATCGTGACCGTAGATGACATGGGTACCAGGATGTTTTTCAACAACGACTTTATCCAGCCTGGCATCAAAGATTAATAAGGGGATACCGTGATGAACAGTCCAGGTGCAGATGTTGTTGGCTTCCTTCCATTCGATGATGTTGGAGATATCATCTGCTGCTATCTCCTCCAGTTTTACGCGCAGCTTGCGGCCTTTTTCCGTGAGCAGCTCCACCCAGGGGCTCTGCCCGGCATTTTCGTATCCTGTGGAGATGATGCGGGCCTGTATGGTGTCTGTGCTGGCCTGGCGTTCATCTGTTTCCTCATCCGCCAGCGGAGTGTAACCCGTTTTCTGCAGGTGCCAGGTGTAGAACGGGGAGACAAAGGGGCGTACCTCTTTATCCTGCGCCAGACTTTCCAGTACTCTGCTGTCCTCGCTCTCATCCACTGTGGGTAAATTCTTGATTTCAACCGCCTGAATACGGGCGTGCGCCGTGGGATTGGCTGCTGCACCTGCCAGAAGCCGCTTCTGGATGTCCCGGCGGGTGTCGGCTGGTAAATCAGCGCACTGGAGCAGGGCTTCTGCCAGACTGGCAGCAGCTATGGGCATACGCTCCAGCTGCTGCACAGCCGGAGTCAGCAGGTTGTATGCTTCCGTGGTTCTGCCTTGTTGCAGCAGCGCAAGTGCGTGGTACACATCTGCCTGCAGCCGCCAGGTCACCAGGTCGAGCTGAGACCCTCTGCCGGATATGTGGGCGGCGGCACTGCAATGGTAGGCCAGGTTGTATTCAGCCCAGAAAGCGGCACCGCGGAAACGCCTCTGTTTTGCCATGATTCGTTGCAGTTCCGGGCGGACATAGGCGAGATTGCGCTTGGGCTGCAACAGAAGCAGGCGCTCAGATTCCTTCGTGAGCCCGTGCTCCAGTAGAAGCTGGTGCGAGTCATTCCAGTAGTAGCTGTAGTAAGAGTGCAGATTCATGGCAGCCTGGGTGATACCCAGACGCTCCTGTTCGCGGGCGGTGGGTTCATCTCCCTTGGCGCGTGCCACCAGTGCCATAGCCAGTCGCGTGGCGGCAAATTTGTAATTTCGGGGGGTGCTGGTCATGCGCTCCAGAATTTTTTCTGCGGTGGGCAGGTCACCTTTCTGCAGAGCGTGTTTTACCATGTAGTAACCCCGGCGGCTGTTGGCTCCGGTGATTTGTTTGGCAGGCAAATCCGGGCGGTAGAGAGTATCATTCATGCGGCCCACGCGCAGCAGAGTTTCGGCACCGCCCTTGCCGGGCAATTTCTCCTCCAGCTCCATGTAGGTATTCTGCATTCGGTTCCACTCCTCATCTGTTGCGTAGAGGTGTTCATTGTTAATCTGGTGAGCTTCCAGAAATCTGGCAACCAATTCGGGTTCCGGGTCGGGGTGGCCGTCTTCATCCTTTCGGGTGGTGAGGCGGTTGGCCCAGGTATGGTTGGTGGCAGAGGTAGCACCGGAGAACAGTGAATCCATGCTCTCCATGATGCGCCTGTCTGCCTTGCAGTGAGTCATGAGCCGCACCTGACAGCGGGCGGTAATCTGGTGGCTGATGTGCAGATTGAGCAGTAGAGGCCAGAGGTGCTCCCGGTTCAGCAGCTCGGCCAGCGTGGCGGCTCCCTGGTCCAGCGCCTCCGTCCGGCCATCACGTTCTAGTATCGCAAGTTGAAGGACACAGCGCAGCAACGCAGCGTTCAGGCGCAGGTAACGAGGGCGCAGAACTTCATCCTCCCGGGAAAAATGGGTTCCTCGTTCATCGATGAGCACATCAACCCCGTTCTCGGAGAATTCGACATCATACGAGGAGAAGAACCGGAAATGTCCTTGTCGCGGGATACTGTCGTTGAACTTGCTGTCGCGTCGCACCCTTGCGCCCTCAGCCAGTGAAAACAGTACCATGGGGGAGAGCATGTCCTGCGCTTTTTCCTCCTGTACCAGCTTAGCCAGTGCTGCCACATCTTCCTCTACAGTGCTGCCACCTGCACCCAGCAGCTCATTGTTCCATTGCGCCGTGTATACCGCTGAGCAATCCGGCATTTCTCCAAGCCCGGCGGTGGGGTCATCCAACTTTTTCCAAGGCATGCAGGTGGGGTCTGCTGCCAGCATGCTACGCACGGTGAAACTCTTCATTTCGTGGCTCAGCCCGGCGGCTGCATCCCGAATTTTCTGCAAATCTGCTTCTGTGGGGAGCTCGCCCTTACTACGGTTCTGCATGAGTTTTATCCCCAGGTCCAGTGGCTCCGGCAAATCCTTACCCCAGGTGTAGTTCCAGCAGGTCAGACCGGAAAGCTGGGCTTTTTCGTATATCACGCTGGTGTCATGTAACAGACAGCGCAGCGCAAACCGGGCAAAATCCGAGCCCCGGTGCATGATATAGGGCGCATGCCCCACCGGGTCTGTCCACAGACGGTTTACCTCGGCAGCGAGCTTTTCCTTGCCTTGGCTGAGCGTGAATCGGCGTTTCGTGAAGATGGGGGGTATTCCGCGCTGCCCTTCGGTGATACCCAGCAGGTATTCCATTTCACGGTTTTCACAGAAAGCCATCATTCCCAGCCAGTTCTGCTGGTGTTCCAACTCCTGGGGTACCTTCTCCTCGTAGGGCTTGAGCATGTGTTCCTCCAGCGCCAGAGAATCAAACTTGCAGGAATGGTCCAGCCACATAGCATCTGCCCGCACCAGCAGGTAGGTATTGATATCGGTTGTCTTGTGGTTGCGGGTGATGTCGTTGAGCAGGTAATGCTGGCGCCCATTGCGTTTGTAGTAGCTTTTCATTTTCCAGCTGCTGATGAGCATTTTGTATGTATCGCTCATCACCGGGCCGGGCGGGATGCCCAGCGCCTGGATGGCAGTATAGGGATCCCACTTCTCGAATTCCTTTTGAGAAATCGGCTTGCAGGAGTTTTCCGCAGTGCTGCTCATTTCCTCGGCAGCGGTGCCCAGGAGACTGGTGAGAATGAAGAAAGGAAGAAAGCGGAGGTATCTCATGATGAGAATTGTGAGGGGTTATTATTTTGCGCCGTGTTCCAGCAGTAGCTTTTCCACCTCAGGGTTCAGGGGCGGAGCCCAGCCATACTGGCCGCGGAGCCTGCTGAGCAGGGAGGGCGAGCCCGTGCTGGTTTCCTGCACATCGGCGCCGAGCTCAATGAGGAGCTTCATGGTATCCAGCGTGGTCTTGAGTTCCTGGGTATTGTTCCTCACATCGCTGCGGTTGGCATGCTGAGCCAGCTTCCAGAGCAGGCTTTCGCCCATGTTGTTGCGGGCGTTCACATCCAGGCCTCGCGGTACCAGCAGGCGTGCCTGCTGCGCCAGCAGGGCAATATCTGCCTTCGGGGCCATCTTCAACAACTCAAACAAAGCATTTTCGCCATTCGTCATCAGCACATTCGGGTTGGCGCCGGCTTCCAGCAGCGTGGTGAGCAGCTGGGGCTCGCGCATAGCGGCGAATAACGGATAGAGCGCCTCCTGCCCGTTTGTTGTCAGCGAGGGAAGATCCGGGTTGGCACCGAGTTTCAACAGCTGGCGTAAATGCTTTTCATCCTTGCGGTTGATGCAGTCCTGCAGCAGGGTATTGCCGCACCAGTCGCGGGTATTCAGGCTGGCCCCGCGTTTCGCGAGCAGTTCCACCATGCTGTCGCTGCTGTTGAATTTGATGGCGGTCTGGAGCGGGCAGCATGCAAACTCCTTGGTGCGCACATGCAGCAGGGCGGGGTTGGTATCCAGCAGGCGGTTTACTTCTGCCTCATTGTTGCCTCGGATAGCGGTGATGAGCGCCTTGTACTCCGGCGTATTCTGCAGCGGGCTGCGGAAAGCGTGGAGTACGAAGGAGGGCGAATGGTTCAGAGTGACCTGGAACCCGGTATCAAGCACCCGTTCATTTTCCAGGGTATTTGGCGGGTCGAGAACGGCAACCTGCTTGCTGATGATGTTCATGACCTGGCGGCCGGGTGTTTCCCAGTTGCCGGCATCATCCTTGTAGCAGGCCAGCAGCACATAGCTGGTGGACAGGTCCTTGCTGCTGCCGGCCAGCTGTTCGTGAAGCAGGTTTTCCTCCGGGCCGCTGCGCTGCCCCAGCATGAAGGCAATGATGGGCTGCCGCCGCTGGGCTGCTTCTGTTTCTGCGGCTGCCAGGGTGGTATGAATTCGCAATTCTGGTTTTTCAGCACTGGCATTCTGCTGGATGTATTGGCGGGCCTCATCATCCAGCTGGTTGAGATACCATGTTACAGAATTGCCGTGGGTGGTGGTGAATTCGGCAGTGAGTCCGTTGCTCACATCCACACCATCGCGCACATGCAGGCACTGGGATGGCGGATTCTGCACCAGCCTTTCGAATCGCGCCTCAAAAGGCCGTGTTACCAGGGTCTTTTTCTCGGTGAATGCCCAGGTGCGGATATGATTCTTCTCCTTCCAGTCGATGAGGTTCTGGACATCGTCCGGTGAGAGCTCATCAAGCTTGATATAGCGCTTGCGTCCGGCATCGGTCTGGAGCAGAACCCAGGGAGCCTGGTGCGGGTTGTCATAGCAGGCGTTTACAATGCGCGCCTGAATTGTGCTGCGTGTGGCAGTGCGTTCATCGTTTCCGGTGTCAGCTGCTTCATCGGCATCTGCTTTCTGCAGGTGCCATGTGTAGAGCTCGGAATGGAAAGGCGCCGGAGCTGTAATGGGGGAAGCCTGATTCAGGGCAACTATATCTGCACTTTCGTCTTCTGTGGACAGGTTTTCCAGTTGCACCGCCTGCAGTTTTGCCAGGGCAATGGCATTTCCGGCGCTTCCTGCCAGCAGGCGGCGCTGATAGTCCTGACGCGTGCCGGTGGCTATATCTGCGCAGGTCAGGATAAAGGGGGCAAGTTCGGCAGCCAGGGCAGGCATGCGTTCCAGCTGCTTCATGGTGTGCTCCAGCAGGGTTTTGGCCGGCTCAGAGGCCTGGTTCTGCTGCAGGAGAGCCAGGGCATGGTAGGCATCTGCCTTAATTCTCCAGCAAGCCAGTTCCGCCTGGGTGCCGAGACCATGGGCCGGGGTAGCCTTGCTGCAGAAATCGGCCACGGCCAGCTCCTGCCAGAATGCGGCACTTCGGAAGCGCCGCTGCTCTGCCAGACGCTGAATCAGCGCGCGGCGAAGGAACGGCATGCCGTGGTTCGGCAGTATGGTAAGCAATTTTTCCACCTCGCGGGTCATGCCGTGCTCCAGCAGCAGGCGCACGGCGTCCTCCCAGTAATAGAAATGGGATGAATTCAGAGAGATGGCAGCCAGAGTCACGGCCAGTCGTTCCTGCTCGTGGGCTTTGGCTTCATCTCCTTTGGCCCGGGCTACCAGTGCCATGGCCAGGCGGGTGCCGGGGTAACTGTACATCTGCGGTGAGTGGCACATGGAGGCCAGAAGTTTCTCTGCCGCGGGGGTGTCGCCCTGCTGCAGAGCGTGGCGCACAAGATGGTAGCCTCGGATACTCCACTTGCCGGAGATTCGCTCTGGTGCAAGGTCGGTGCGGTACATGCCGGCGTTCATGCGGCCGACTTTCAGGAGTCGCACGGCCGTTATTTTGTCGGGGGCCATGTCGTCTATCTGCTGCCAGCGGCGCTGCACATCGGCCAGTTGTTCCGGTGTGTGTGGCAGCACGCCTGCGTTGATGAAATGGTCCCTGAGAAGCGGGGCAAGCAGTTCCTGCTCCGGGTCGGGTTTGCCGTCCTCATCGGTGCGTTTGGTGAGAATCCCCGCCATATCATGAATGATGGAGATAGATGACCTGGTGAACAAGCGGCCCAGGTGGTAAAGGATATTGCTGTCTGCCCGGCATGCATCCAGCAGCTGTACGCAGGTTTCCGGTCCCAGGTGGCGCATGCTGTACTCACTCATCAGCAGAGGCCAGAGCCGGTGCTGATTCAGCACTGTGGCCAGCGCTGTGGCGGCTTTCTTGTGCTCGTTGAGCTTGCCGTCGCGTTCCAGTAGTGCCAGCTGCAGGGCGCAGCGGTGCAGGGCAATATTCAGGTTGCGGCAGCGGGTGCGCAGGGCAGCATCATCTTTTTCGAAGGCTGGCCCGTCATCGTTGATGAGGATATCAATTCCGTTCTCAGAAACCTCGATATCATAATCGGCGTAGTAGTTGAAATGCCCCTGGGTGGGAATACCATCGCGGAAGATGCTGTCCTCGCGGGTTCGGGCATCCTGCGCCAGGGTGAAAAGCACCAGCGAGGAAAGAGTCTTCGCGTTTTGTTCCTGTTTCACCAGTTTTTCCAGCGCGGCTATATCCTGAGCTGCCGTTGTGGCGGGCCCCATGAGCTCGGCATTCCACTGTGGCAGGTTTACGGCCGTGCAGTCCGGCATTTCGGAGATGTCTGCCGTGGGGTCGTCGAGCTTCTTCCAAGGGGTGTAATCAGGCGCGGCTGCCAGCAGGTTACGCACGATGAATCCTTTCATTTCTGCCGGCAGTGTGTTGGCGGATGCCTGAATCTGCTGCAGAGCGGGCGTGGGTGGCAGCTGCCCCTGGCTGCGGCCTTTCATCAGCTGCAGTCCCAGCGCCAGCGGCATGGGCAGGTCCTTGCCCCAGGGATAGTGCCAGTTGGTAAGCCCACGGCGGGCGGCGTAATCGTAGTGCACGGTGTGGTCGTGCAGCAGGTATCGCAGCCGGCTTTTGTTGAAGGAATTGGCATGGGCCCGCAGGTAGGCGGCATTGTCGTGCGGCGATGTCCACAACCGGTTGCTTTCTGCTGCGCGCTTCTGGTACATGTTGTGAAGCTGGTATTTATGCTCGGTGAGCATGGCGGGTTCGCCGCGCAGGGAGCCCAGTATACCCAGCATGTGCTCAGCGTAGAAATCACCTACAAAGCAGAGCGAGCCCAGCCAGTTGAGCTGGTGTTGTTCTTCCTGCGGTTTTTCCTGCTCGTAGGTTTTGAGCATGTGGTTCACATACAGGTCGCGGTCTTGCTGGCTTACGTAACGCAGCAGCAGGCGGTTCGACAGAATGAGCAGGTAGGTGTTCATGTCTGTTGTTTTGCCGTCCTTGATAAGCTGCTTCATCTGCTTGTGCTGAAAATCGATGCGCTTGTGGGAACCGGGTTGTTTCCAGGTGTTCTTCAGCATGTCGAAGGTGGCCTGGGATGGCGCGCCGGGCAGGTTGCCCAGTGCCTGAATGGCCTTTTCGGGCGTCCAGCTGCGCATATCGTGGCTGCGGATGTAGCGGATATAGGGTATGAGGCTCTGCTCCATCTCCTCCGCGGCAGGTGCCAGCAGACCACCCAGCAGGAAACAGCTCAGAAATTGTCGGATTTTCATGGTTCGGGTTAGTTTGGGGTTAAATCATATCGCTCACAACATCGGGCAGGGTCTTCACAGGTGCTTTGGGGTCATCCCGCCATACCTTGATTTTCATCATTGGGCGTTCCTCCTGTTGCGTATCGTCCTTTGCCTCAGCCCGGGCTACGGGCTTTTTAGTGGTGGTGGGCTTGCGGTTACCCAGCAGCTGCTTCATGAGTTCCGCGCGGCGGTTTTCCTCGTTCTGGAGACGCTGCTGCTTGAACTCTGCCACCTTCTGCTCGGCTTCCGTGGGCACCCAGAAGGTCCAGCTGCGCGCGGCGGGCAGCTTGTCCTCCTGCAGGCGGATAGCTTCCGGCAGGTCATTCCATTCCATGCGGCGGGTGGTGCGGGTGTAGTAAGCTATGCCGGTTTCGGTGGTGCCTCGGTTCAGCTTGCGTATGGTATCGGTGCCGGGTTCCACCTCCATCTGTACCCCGAAATCGAGCTGCACCACGCTGCTGCGCTCTGCATTGCCGCGCAGAATTTCCTGTTCCTTGGCGTGTTCGCGGGCGCGGAGCACAGGTCTATAGCCCTTCTGCACCTGCTCCGTCAGTTTTTCGTATTCCTCGTATGCTTTCTTCATCTCCTCCTCGGTTTCAGGGGCAGGGGTGGCCAGGTGGGTTTCCACGCGTTGCAGAATGCCGGCGGCATCGTAATCCTGCGGGTCAAATTGCTTGAGGATACCATTGGCCATGGCAGTGGCTGCCGGGCAGTCGGTGGCATCGTCGTTCTCGACAGGAGTGCCACCCAGCAGAACCTTGTTGAACTGCTCGCGGTAGATATCGGGCCTGAACGCCTTGCCAAGGGAATCGGCGATGCTGCGCTGCCTGTTTGCAACACGTATGGAGATAAGCTCGCTGATGTTGCTGCGCAGTTCGGCGCTTACCTCCTGGGCATGCAGGGGAAGCTGGCTGGCCAGTAGAAGGGTAATGATAAATCTGTTCATTTTCTTTCGGTGATTTGGAAGGAGAAATAAGCGGCAAAATCCGGCATGGTTTCCATCTGTCGGCGTATGCGTTTGCGGAGGTGTTCCGGTAGCTGGCTCACAGCTCCGCGGCCGCTCAGGCGGTAGAGCTCCTCCGGTCGGTCTTCATTCGTGAAGTGCTCTGCTGCCACGAGAGAATCCTCATTGCCGTAGATGTGCAGCAGGCTCTTCCTGCCCCAGAACAACAGGTGGCAGCACTGCCGCTTTTCCTCCGGGCTGCAGATGCGGCGAATCTCGGCAAAGGCCGCGCTTATCCTGTTCCAATCCGGGGTCTCGCCGGCCAGCTGGGCTGCAATGAGGTATTGCTGGTGCTCCACCGCTGTCCACTTCGCTTTATCAAGATGGCGGTCTGAGGGCTCAAAGACGGCCTGTGGTGCCAGCTTATTACCAATGGTGATGCTGCGTTCTATGGTCAGGTGCCGGCGCTTCAGGGTAAGCCTTACCTGCTGGCCTGGGGTGGCGGCGGCCAGATAGGCGTACAGCTCATCCTTGCTGGAAACGGGTTTTCCGTCCATGCTGAGCACGGTATCACCTGCATTCACGCCACCCCGGTCTGCCGGGCCGAAATGCGCCACCGCCGTCACCAGCACCCCGCCGGCGTTGCGGTCAGCTGCTGCCAGTCCGGAATATGGTATTTCTTCTGCCAGTGCAAAACCTGCCAGACTCAAGAGGGTAAGAAGATATTTCATGGTACGGTGCTTCGTCCGGTATACCCTGTTAGTATAGCATTATCAGTGGACTGATATCAAGTAAAATCGCCATGCGTCTGCCCTGACGGGACAGTGTTCTGTCTTGACTTGGCGGGGTAATATGATACTATGCGCCTCATGAATCTCCGCGGTTTAGTCCTTGATTACCTGCACAACCTGCAAGCGCAGGGGGTGCAGCGGCTGGCTGTGGATGATGAGGCGCGCGCGGTGTTGCGCTCGTGGATGCTGGCGGCTAAGCGTGGTGGGGTAGCGGTGCCGGTGGCACCGCCTGTGCCTGAGCCGGTGGCGCAGGGCATGCCGATGCCGCAGGAACCCATGGATGACAGACCGATGCCCCCGCCGGCCGATGGCGGTGAGCCTGAAGCACCTGTCACGAAGCTGGGGGTGAATCTGGATGAACCGCTGCCGGAGGAACCAGTGGCTTATGAGGAGGATATTCCCTTCTTCCGCCCGGGTGGCAGCAATGCAGAGGAAGCCTGGGCCAATATGCGGCGCATGCTGCCTACCTGGGCGCCGCTGCGCCAGCTGGGCACGCTGCGCGAGAAAGTAGTGCTGCCGCAGGGCAACACGCAGGCGGCTATTGCCTTTGTGGGCGATGCCCCGGGGTACTACGATGAGAAGGCTGGTCTGCCGTTCCAGGGCGAGGCCGGCGGTAAGCTGGATGGTATGCTGAAGGCCATGGGGCTCACCCGCGAGCAGGTGTACCTGACCCAGCTGCTTAAATTCCGTCCTGCTCAGCCGAGGCAGACCCTCAATACCCGCCCGCCCAGCGAGAAAGAGCTGCTTATCAGCCGCCCGGTGGTGGATTTTGAGATGCGTCTGGTACAGCCGCGGGTCATTGTGGCTCTGGGTGTTATTGCGGCGCGTGGTCTGCTGCTGCAGGGGAATTTGCCTCTGGCTGCCTATCAGGAACGCACCTGGAATTTTAACGGCATCCCCGTGGTGGTCACGCACCACCCCAGCTACCTGCTGCGCACCAGCGACCTGGGCGAGCGCCGCCGCCTGTGGGAGGAAATGCTGCATGTGATGGAGCTTGCAGGCCTGCCCATCAACGACAAGCAGCGCGGCTATTTCCTGCCCAGATCAGGCGCCTGAAATCGTCAATTGCCAATAGTCAATCGCCATTCCGCAAGCGCGTGGGCGCGCAATTTAAGGGTTGACTCCCAAGGCTAAAGCCTGTATACTCCCGCGCGTTATGGAGAACCAGACGACCAATATCGATCTCTCGGCGCTCGACACGGAAGCCATGCGCTCCCGTCTTTCCGAGCTCGGGAGCTATCTTTGACCTCGGAAGCCTTGAATCTAAAGTAGCAGAACTGGATGAGCGCATGAGCGCCCCGGATTTCTGGGATAACCCCGAGGCCGCCCGTGCCCTGATGAGCGAGGTGAACCCCCTCAAGCGCCGCCTGGAGCAGTTCCGCTCCCTGGAGAGCGGTCTGGAGGACGTGGAAGTGGCTGTGGAAATGGCTGCTGAGGACGATGGCATGGCCCCGGAGGCCAAGGCTGAATACGATGCCTGGTTCAAGCGCCTGGAGGAATTTGAGCTGCTGACCCTCTTGAACGGCCCGCACGATAACGCCGGCTGCTATGTGACCATTCACGCCGGTGCCGGTGGCACCGAGGCCTGCGACTGGGCCAGCATGCTGCTGCGTATGTATCTGCGCTACTGCGAGCGCCATGGTTTCAACACGGAAATCATGGAAAGCACCGATGGCGATGAAGCCGGCATCCGTTCCGTGACCATCAAGATTGATGGTGAGTACGCCTACGGCTACCTGAAGAACGAACGCGGCATTCACCGCCTGGTGCGCATGAGCCCCTTCGACTCCGCCGGCAAGCGCCACACCTCCTTCTGCTCGCTCGATGCCACTCCGGATATCTCCGACGACATCGAAATCGAAGTGAAGGAATGCGATGTGAAGATGGATACCTACCGCGCTGGTGGTAAGGGTGGCCAGAACGTGAACAAGGTGGAAACCGCCGTGCGTCTGACCCACCTGCCCTCCGGCATCATCGTGGCCTGCCAGACCCAGCGCTCCCAGCTCCGCAACCGCGAAGAAGCCATGCGCATGCTCAAGGCCCGCCTCATTCAGCTGGAGGAAGACCGCAAGCGTGCTGAGGCCGACCGCCAGTACTCCGAAAAGGGCGATATCGCCTGGGGTAACCAGATTCGTTCCTACGTGTTCCAGCCTTACCAGATGGTGAAGGACCTGCGCACCGGTTTCGAATGCGGTAACATTCAGGACGTGATGGATGGCAACATCGACGGCTACGTGGAGGCTATGCTTCGCCACAACGCTAATGCTTAAGTAAGAAGCACGAAGTGCGAGGTGGGAAGTAAAATCCTGCGAGCGCCAGCGAGCGGAACTCCCCACTTCGCACTTCCCACTTCGAACCTCGTACTTTCCAATCATGCTTCGCATAGATGTCTTGACTCTGTTCCCTGAGCTCATCTCTGTGCCCCTGTCCCAGAGCATCATGGGGCGTGCGGCAGAGGCCGGGCTCATCGAAGTGCGCGCGCACCAGCTGCGCGACTGGACGCATGATAAATACCGCCGCACGGATGACTACCTCTGCGGTGGCGGACAAGGCATGCTCATGAAGTGCGAACCTATCTTCGAGGCTATCGAAGAGCTGCGGAAGGAAAATACCAAGGTTATCCTCATGACCCCGCAGGGCCGCGTATTCCGCCAGCCAGTGGCAGAGGAACTGGCGGCCCCTTGCATGGATGGCGGAGATGCCCACTACATCTTCCTCTGCGGCCACTATGAGGGCGTGGACCAGCGCGTGATTGACACTCTGGTAGATATGGAAATTTCCATTGGCGACTACATTCTGACGAATGGTGCCATTGCCGCCGTCATCGTTATTGATGCCATCGCCCGCCTGCTGCCTGGTGCTCTGGGTGATGACCGCAGCAGCGTGGAGGAATCTTTCTCCAACGGCCTGCTGGAGGCCCCTGCCTACACCAAGCCGAATGTATTCCGCGGCATGGAGGTGCCCGCGGTGTTCCTCTCCGGCAACCACAAGGCCATTGCCGAATGGAAGCTGGAGAAATCAATTGAGCGCACCAAGGCCAACCGCCCGGATTTGTATGAGGCCTGGGCCGCCGCTCATCCGGAATACTTTGCGCCCAAAAAGCGCAAGAAAACCAAGCTCACGACCTACAAGCCTCGCAAAACGCAGGAGCCGGGCGAGGGTGTTGAGAGCTGACGCTTTATCGGTTGCAGATTTCAAAATACAAAATCACCTGAGATTTCTCAGGTGATTTTTCATTACCACGCGTGGCCGGAAGCCTGCGCGCAAGCTGTTAAATCTGTATTTTCTACAATCCCCTGCGGCCCTCCAGGGCGCGCATGAGGGTGATGGCATCCGCATGGCCGAGGCCGGCGCCGGCGGGCATGCCTTGCGCCAGGCGGGTGCAGCGGCAGGGGTATTTGCCCAGCAGCTCGGCCAGGTAGAGGGCCGTGGCTTCGCCTTCCACATCGCTGCCTACGGCCAGGATGACCTCGCAGCCGGGGTGGGCCTGCACACGTTCGATGAGCTTATCCACGGCCAGGTCTTCGGGCATGATGCCGTCCAGCGGTGAAATCTTGCCGCCCAGGCAGTGGTAGAGCCCGCGGAAGGTGCCGCAGCGCTCAATGGGGAGCACATCCGTAGGCTGCTCAACCACGCAGAGCAGGGAGGCATCGCGGGTGGGGTCATCGCAGGCAGTGCAGCGGCAGCCTTGCTCGGCAAAGAAGCCGCATTCCGGGCAGTTGCCCACGGTATCTGCTGCTGTGGTGAGAGCGGTGGCCAGCTGGCGGGCTTCATTGCGGCCCTGCTGCAGGAACCACAGGGCCAGGCGCTCTGCGCCGCGCGAACCCACGCCGGGCATACGCTTGAGCGCCGCTATCATTTCCAGCACGGGGCGGGGGTAATCCTGGGCTTTCATGCGCGGCGGAAGAAAAGGTGAATGAGTTCAGCACCCAGCCAGCAGGCCAGGGCGCAGATGACGGGGGCTGCCATGTTCAGCACGCCGCCCCAGAGCACGCAGAGAACGCCGGGCAGTGCCAGCGCCACCACAGAGAGCAGTGCTATCTGCAGCCGCCCGGAGAAGCGCCGCTCCGAAAGCAGCACCAGGGAAAGGTAGAAGGTGACCGCCAGGCAGAGCGCAAAGATGCCGGCCGGTCCCAGCAGGGAGACCTGTGCCTCCTCTGCGCCGATGAAGAACGGACTGCCGCCCAGGAAGCGTATCTGCTCCCACTCCAGGTATTGCATGGCCCCGGCGGCGGTGAGCGCCACTATCAGTACCAGCACGGCAAAGCTCAGCCCGGCCCAGTGGAGCAGGCGGTGGTCGGTGCGGTTCATCTGCCGGGGGCTGCGCAGGCGTTGCAGCATGGCTGTCAGGCGCTTTTTCATGGGGGGAGATCTGGTTGAGGGAGAACAGACACGGCGACCGTGGGTGCCCACAGCCGCCGTGCCTGAAATTATTATGACTTAAGCATCAAGTTAATCGACATAGCGCTTCACGATGAGGGAAGCGTTGTGACCGCCGAAGCCGAACGAGTTGCTCAGGGCTACATCTACGGTCATGCTGCGGCCCACATTCGGGCACACGTCCAGGTCGCATTCGGGGTCCTGGTTGAACACGTTGATGGTGGGCGGCACGAAGTTGTCCTGAATGGCCATCACGCAGGCCAGCAGCTCAATGGCGCCGGCAGCACCCAGCAGGTGACCCGTCATGGATTTGGTGGAGCTCACCACCAGACCGTTCTTGGCGTAGTCGCCGAAAGAAGTCTTGATGGCCTTGGTCTCGCAGATATCACCCAGCGGGGTAGAGGTACCGTGCGTGTTGATGTACTGGATATCCGTGGGCTTCAGGCCGGCGTGCTTCATGGCCATATTCATGCAGCGTGCGGCGCCATCGCCTTCCGGCATGGGGGAGGTGAGGTGGTAGGCATCTGCGCTCAGGCCGTAGCCCACCAGTTCGGCAAGAATCTTGGCGCCGCGGGCCTTGGCGTGCTCCAGCGTCTCCAGAATAAGGATACCGGCGCCTTCTGCCATCACGAAACCGTCGCGGTCCACATCGTAGGGGCGGGAAGCGGTGGCGGGGTCGTCATTGCGGGTGGAAAGGGCCTTCATGTTGGCGAAACCGGCAATGCTCACGGGAAGCACGGCTGCTTCTGCACCGCCCACAATCATCACATCGGCATCGCCGAACTTCATGATGCGCCAGGCCTCGCCGATGCAGTGGTTAGCAGTGGCGCAAGCGGTAGAAATGCTCATGTTGGGGCCGCCGAAACCGTACTCGATACTCACCATGCCGGAGGCCATGTTGGTAATCATGTACGGAATGCAGAAGGGACTCACGCGGCGGGGACCGGAGTTGAGAAGAGCGGCACAGCCATCACCATGAATACCCAGACCGCCAATGCCGGAGCCAATCATCACGCCCACGCGTGTCTTGTCCACGGCTTCCACATCGAGACCGGCGTTTTCAATAGCCTCGGCCACGGCGCCCATGGTCAGCTGCTCGAAGCGGTCGCAGCGGCGTACGGCCTTCGGGTCCTTCTTGAAGAAGGGAGCGGGGTCGTAACCGCGAACCTCACCGGCAATGTGGGTAGTGAGGGCACTGTCATCAATGCTCTCAATCTTCCGGATGCCGGAACGACCGTTTTTCATGCCCTCCCAGGTTTCCTCGACACTGTTGCCAAGAGGAGTAAGGGCACCCATACCTGTAATAACTATGCGACGTTCTGTCATAATGCTTGAATACACGTTACCCCATAGGTGAAGTTAAGTCAAGCATAAAAGGCTGGCAGGCTGGTGGAATTTGTGAATAAAAAAGCCTTGTTAGTGTAAGCCTGCGGAATTTTTAATACTCAATCGTCAATAGGGTGCGTCTGGAAATATATCAAATTTCGATTTGTAGGAATGCAGATTTCAGAACGCAGAATGCAGAATAAGCAGTTAGTGCGCAGCCTGGCGGCCGCGCAAAGAAATGAAAATTACCTGAGATTTCTCAGGTAATTTTGTTTACAGGTGCGGCAACCGCCGCACACA
>JAFYWX010000016.1 GCA_017546445.1 Akkermansia sp.
GCTGAGCCTGAATCCTTTACTGGGCGCTGAGCACCGTGAGGGTGCCACCGGCGGCCTCGATCTTGGCAGCAACAGAAGCGCTGGCGAAATCGACGGTCACGTTCAGAGCCTTGGAAAGGTTGCCATTGCCCAGGAGCTTCACAGCCTCGGCCTGGCCCTTCACAAGGCCCATGGCGCGCAGTTCGTTCTCGGTCACCGTAGCACCGGCTTCGAAGAAGGCCTCGAGCTGGTTCAGGTTCACAATGGCGATGGTGGACTGGAAGCGGGCGTTGTTGAAGCCCTTCTTCGGCAGACGACGGTGAAGGGGCATCTGACCACCTTCAAAGCCGGGGCGGATGGAGCCACCGGAACGAGCCTTCTGGCCCTTGTTGCCCTTGCCGCAGGTCTTGCCCAGGCCGGAGCTTTCACCGCAACCGAGGCGCTTCTTGCGATGCTTGGCACCCGGGTTCGGCTGGAGATTGTCGAGAGTCAACATGATTCTTGAATATCTATGGTTGGTGGTTTAAATCAGATGGAGGCGTCCTTCTTCTTCTTGCCACGGGCGGAGAGCACCTGGTCAGCAGTGCGCATGCTGAGCATGGCCTGCATGGTGGCCTTCACTACGTTGGCAGCGTTGGAGGAACCCAGAGACTTGGCGATGATGTTGGTCACGCCGGCAGCCTCAAGCACGGAACGCACCTTGGCGCTGGCCACAAGACCAGTACCGGAAGCGGCGGGCTTCAGAACGATCTTGGCGCCACCGAACTCGCTGTAGGTCTCGTGCGGGATGGTGTCGTTCACCACGGTCACCTTCTTCATGGCACGCTTGGCAGCGTCGGTACCCTTGCGGATAGCGTCGGAAACTTCGTTAGCCTTGCCGAAGCCGTAGCCAACCTTACCCTTCTGGTCACCCACAACGATGAGGGCGGAGAAGGAGAAGCGGCGGCCACCCTTAACAACCTTGGCGCAACGGTTCACGTACACAACCTTCTCCATCAGCTGAGGACCTTCCTCAACGGGAGTCTCGTTGCGGCGACCACCCTCACGGCGCGGGCCGCGGCCGGGACGGTTGCCATCGCGACGGGGACCACGACCACCGCGCTGCTGCGGGGCGGGAGCAGCCTGAGTCTCTTCGGCCGGAGCTTTCGTTTCTTCAGTGTTCATTTTTCTATAAACCTTTCTTCTTTAGAATTTCAGACCAGCCTCACGAGCGGCGTCGGCCAGGGCCTTAACCTTCCCGTGGTAGAGGAAACCACCGCGGTCGAATACAACCTCAGTGATACCAGCGGCCAGCGCGCGCTCACCAACAAGGGCGCCCACCTTAGCGGCGGTCTCCAGGTTGGCCTTCTTCAGCTCCAGCTGCTTGGTGCAGGCGCTGCAGAGAGTCACACCCTTGGTGTCATCGATCACCTGGGCATATACGTGCTGGTTAGAGAAATTGACAGCCAGACGGGGACGCTCAGGCGTACCGGCAAGCTTCTTGCGGATACGCGTATGAACGCGGGCACGGATGGCTTTGCGATTGATAGTGCTCATATTCTTCTAGTAAACTTTTAAAGGGTTTGAGATGATAATGATTACTTGCCAACGCTCTTGCCTTCCTTGCGGCGGATGTACTCGCCCACGTAGTGGACACCCTTGCCCTTGTACGGCTCGGGGGGATAGTAACCGCGCACCTCTGCTGCGAACTGACCGACAAGCTGCTTGTCGATACCTGCCACCGTCACCTTGGTGTTGTCGGCCACCGTTACGGTAAGACCGGCAGGAATGGGGTGAAGGATGGGGTGGGACTTACCGAGAGCCAGGTCGAGCACATTGCCCTTCACAGCGGCCTTCAGACCCACGCCTACGATCTCAAGCTTCTTCTCGAAGCCCTTGGATACACCCTCAATCATGTTGGCGATAAGGGAGCGGCTGGTGCCGTGCAGAGCGCGCACCTGACGGTCCTCGTTTGCACGGGAAACGGTCAGAACGTCGCCTTCCTGAGCGGCGGAGATGCCGGCGGGCATCGTCCAGCTAAGCTCTCCCTTAGCACCCTTTACGGTAACATCAGCACCGTTGATCGTCACGGTCACGCCGGCGGGAACGGTGATAGTCTTTTTACCTACTCGAGACATATTATATTATATCAGGTCAGGGGTTAATGTTACCATACGAGAGCGATGAGCTCACCACCAATCTGCTGCTTGCGGGCCTGAGCGCCCGTCATCATGCCGCGAGAGGTGGAAACGATGGAGATACCAAGGCCGTTCATCACGGTCGGGATCTCGGCGGAGGGAACGTACACGCGACGGCCAGGCTTGGACACGCGCTTTACTTCCGTTACAATGGACTTACCCTCGTTCGTGAACTTGGACTTGACCTTGATGGCCTTATCCTTGCCTTCACCAACGATCTCGTAGCTCCAGATGTAGCCTTCAGCCTGCAGGATGCGGGCGATTTCAGCCTTGATGCTGGAGTAGGGAGCGGTGAAGACCTCGTTGCGGGCTGCGCCGGCGTTCTTCACGCGGGTGAGGAAATCTGCGATAGGATCACTTAATACTGCCATAATCGTAATTTAGTTAGGCGTTTTCTTCAGTCTTCTTGGTGGGCTTGCGGAAGGGAATACCCAGCTCGGCAAGCAGGTCGCGACCCTCTTCGTCCGTGTTAGCGGTGGTTACGAAGATGATGTCGAAACCGATGTTACGCTTGATCTGATCCAGCTCGATTTCGGGGAAGATGGACTGATCAGGAATACCGATGGCATAGTTACCGCGGCCGTCAAAGGACTTGGTGGGCAGGCCACGGAAGTCGCGGATGTTGGGGGCGGTAATGTTAATGAAGCGATCGAGGAACTCCCACATCTGGGTGGAACGCAGCGTCACACGGGCGCCGAGGACTTCACCCTCGCGGAGTTTGAAGTTAGCAACGCTCTTGCGGGCGTAGGTCATAGCCGGCTTCTGGCCGGTAATCTTAGCGATTTCAGCAACAGCATCCTCAACAGCCTGCTTGCGGTCGGGGTGCTTGCCCATGCATGTGGTCACCACAATCTTTTCAAGACGGGGAATCTGATGCACGTTGGCATAGTTGTGCTTCGCCTGGAGGGCCTTGGTGACCGTCTCCTTGTAGTATGTAAGCAATGTAGGTGTGCTCATAATATTAGCGGGTCAGCTCTTGTTAATAAGTTAGTTTAGTGATGGCTTAAGCGCGGAGTTTCAGCCTTGCGGCATCAGCTCACTTTCTTCACATTGGAGATGTGGATGGCGCCGTCGATTTCCTTGATGCCGCCTTCAGGGTCAGCTTCGGAGGGCTTGGTAGCCTTCTTGAGGATGCGGGCACCCTCAACCGTCACGGTCTGCTTGCTGGCATTCACGGAAAGAACAACACCACGCTTGCCCTTGTTCTTGCCGGCGATAACGAGTACGTTGTCACCTTTCTTCACGTGGGTCTTCATCGTTTGTGTTTTTCTTTGTATGTGTTTAGTCCACACTACACCTGTAGTGCGGGGCACCCACTATACGCTTATCCTGTTCTCACGTCAAGCAAAATAACGTGACTTTTCTCCCCTTCCGCGCATTTTTTTATTCAGGGAGGGTAAAAACACGCTTCCGGGCCAGCATAAAGCGCCAGGAGAGAAGCGCAGCAGTGATGGTGAGAGCCACCACGAAGCTGACCCAGGCACCCATGGGCCCCAATGCCGGCACCAGCCAATCAGTGCGGATAAGAACACAGGCGAGCGGAAAACCGATGACCCAGTAGGAGAACATGTTCACCCAGGTAATGGCCTTGGTATCATGGCAGCCGCGCAGCAGACCACTCATCAGCGCCTGGTGCGCATCCGGCAGCTGGTAGATGGAGCACATCACCAGCAACATGGCCGCGGCATCTATAATAGAAGCATCATCCGTATAGCACCCGATAATCTCCCGCCGGAAGACAATGGTGAACACAGCAGAAAGAATAACCACCACAAGCATGAAGCTGATGCTGGTGCGCAGAAGCGCGTGGAAGCGCGCTTCTGCGCGCGCGCCGATGTGGTAGGCCGAGCGGATGGAGGCAGCAATGCTCAGCGAAAGCGGGAACATGAACAACAGGGCGGACACGTTAATGGCAATCTGGTGCGCTCCCACCGCCATCACCCCCAGCGGCGCAATCACCAGGGTAACCACACAGAAGAAGCTCATCTCACACAGCGAGGCCACACCCAGCGGAGTACCCTTGCTGATGATATCGCGCACAACGCGCCACTCCGCAGCGCGATTTGCCCACATGTGAGCCAGATTACGGCGATAACGCGGGTAGACAGCCATGAGCACCAGCAGCGCAGCTGCCATCAGGTAATGAATAAGCGTAGTGGTAAGACCACAACCGGCACCACCCATGGCTGGAACCGGTCCCCAACCGAACACAAATATATAATTAAGAGGGATATTCAGCAGAAGCCCCATGCAAGCTATCAGCATGGCTGGCCGCGTGTGGCCATAGCCCTCGAAATGCCCCTGCAGCACGCGTATCAGCACACTCACGGGCACCGCATACAGCAGGAAATGCAGATACTCCTGCGCCACCTGCACCATCTGCACATCATCACTCACCAGAGCAAACACCTCTCGCCCGGCAAGAAGTGCCACCACTTCCACCAGCATCAGAAAAACCGCGACAAGCTTGGCATTATTCAACAGCAGGCCAACCTTCCCCTCGCACCCAGCACCAAGAAGGCGCGACACCATGGGACCAATGATAGTGAGCACGGCACCCACAGCCACCATGATAGGCACTGTAACGGAAGTACCCAGAGCCACACCTGCCAACTGCTCCGGCCCAGCCTGCCCTGCCACCACAGTATCCACCACACCCATTCCCATATTCATGAGATTTGCCAGGTACAGCGGCACCATGAGCGCAAGCAATCGCTTAAGCTCAGCCATGTCCACCCATTTCCGCAATATCGTCATTTTTCGTACTGATACAGTAAAACAAAAAGCTTCCACCCATCGGCGGAAGCTTTTCACATCTGGAACGGGATTCGAACCCGTGTTGCGCGCGTGAAAGGCGCGAGTCCTAGGCCTCTAGACGATCCAGACTTTCTTATTGCACCGATTAACTCGCGTGCGGGCACAATTTATCACACCTTTCTCACCAATGCAAGCAAAATATGCAACTTTTTTTGATTTTTTTGTTAATCGCCCCCTTTTTTCATAAAAAAGCCGGCTATTATCCCACCACTATTACACACAAAAGTAATAGAGAGGTCGTACAATAAGATGTCCCGCTCTGCATCTTACAGAGCGGGACAAAATTACCATTGAACCAGGTCAAATCAGGGGTTTGCCAGGCCGTCATCCGGGAAGAGGCCGGGGGCACTGGTGGTACCCACGCTGGTACCAGTATCGCGCTTACGCAGGGGCTTACCGAACGGGTCGATAATGTCTGCAGTTACGAACACCATGAGGTTCTTGCGGATGTGGGATTCAGCATTGCTGCGGAACAGACGGCCGATAAGGGGCAGGTCACCGAATACGGGCACCTTGTCCTCAACCTTCTGCACTTCATCCTGAATCATACCACCGATGGCGATAGTGTGACCATCATATACGCAGGGGTTGGAGTTGATGTAGCGGCGGCTGAAGATGGGCATATCAATGCGGTTATCCGTCAGCGTGATGTGCTCGATGGTATTCTGGTTGGTGATACCAGCGGTAATCGGAGAACCGTAGTTCACGAAACCTTCGAAGTCAACCACGCGGATTTCAAAACGCTTGAAGTGCACGATGTCACCGCTACCCTCCTTGAGGGGCTCAATCTGGAAGCGAAGCATCACACCAACTTCTTCCACACCCCAGCTGGAGGGGTTGGCAGGAGCTGCCACCGGCATGCTGCCGCTGTAGCCATTGTCGTTGTTGTTGTTGTTATAGTTGTTGCCAGAGCTCTGAATCTGGGGTTCATCGTACTCGGTCGGGTACACGAAGCGGCGAATCACCTCAATCTTGGCGCAACCTGTTTCGTCGTTCTGGTCAGATGCAAGCTGGTCGGGCTGGGGAGCGTAGGTCAGCTCCTCATCACCGCTGATTACCAGGCTCGGGGCAGACATCACGTCCACACCCTTCTTCTGGGAAAGACCACGCATAATCATCTGGTAGGAACCAGTATCATAGATACCGGAGAGAGACATGATGCCAGGAGCAGCGGAAGCCGTGGCAGAAGCACCAGCAGAACCGGAGGTCATCAGATTCTGCAGTGCGCCAGAAGTAATGGCGCCGGAACCCGTGCGCAGGCCACCAGTCATCAGACCATTGGTAACGGTATCACTGGAGCTGGAGAACATCTTGTTGGACGAAATCGGCCAGGCACCATCACCTTTATAGTTATTGTTGTAAGCATTACCACCGCTGCTTACGAAGTCGCTCACAAGGCGGTTCGGCAGAGAGTGGGAACCATTCACACCACCGAGGTAGGTCTTACCAGAGTTACTGATGGAGAAAGGATTCACAACCCAGTCGAAGGAAAGTTCTTCCTCGTTGGTCTGGGAGATTTCAACAAACTTGGCGCTCACCTTCACCATCTTGGGCATCTGCTGGCGCACTGTGTTGATTGCTTCTTCCACTGTATCCAGTTCCTCATCAGTGTTCACCACGGTGAGCACGCCGGTAGCATGAGAGTAACGAGCGGAGGAACCAGTCGGGAAGTTCACACCCATGTCAAGAAGAGCTGCCTTGGCATCAAGCTTCTTGGCACGGCGGGGAGAGCTGGAAGTGAAATCATTATCCTCCTCATCGTCTTCACTTTCCTCACCACCACCCAGGTTGAAGAAAGAGGGACGCACCGTCCACTGACGGCGGCTCATGCGATGATTAGCGGCACCCTTCTGGTATACCACAATGGCGTTCTCCTCAACACGATACTCGCACTGAGCCTGGGCGCACATGTGGCTGAGCAGCTCTGCCACGCTCACGCCGTCCAGCTGCAGCTTGGCAATGATAGCTGGGCCCGGGGTATTGAGCACAGGAGCGGGAGCAGCGGCTTCCTCCTCCTCTTCTTCCTCCTCCTCATCGTCTTCTTCTTCCTCCTCATCATCAGAAGAGGTTGCCTTAGAAACAACAGGTGCGGGTGCAGGAACTGCAGCAGCCTCGTAAATGAAGTTCATCTGACATCCCTTATCGCGAACCATGCGACGCAGGAATTCAAGAGCATCCGCCATGGGAGTCTGATCGAAACTCACGGTCTCAATCTTGATGTTCATCAGATTGTCGCGATTGCGAAGCACACCCTCAGAGGTGGCTACGGTATCGGTACCACCAAGCTCAAGCGTGGGCAGTTCCTGGGGAATCTGCTCTTCCCACACGGCATCAACCTCTGCCAGGGCCTTAGCGCGATAAGAATCGTAAGCAGCACGGTAATAGCTGCTGCGGCGCTTGCTGACTGCCTCCTGACCACGACGGGCAGCGGCATTGTAGGGGTCAATCTTGATGACGCGATTGAATTCGTCGTAAGCAGCATCATAGTTGCCCAGGTCAAGGTAACCGTAGGCAAGACTGAGAAGGCGGCTCACCTCTTCAACATTCTTGACGTGTTCAGGGGTAAGGGCCGGGTTATTGCGCTCAGGGTCACGCATCAGGGAAAGCTCCTGGCGAGCACGCTTGTTATTGGGCTCACGCTCAAGCACGTCGAGCAGAAGCTGCTCAGCTTCATCATAACGCCCGATACGGGAATACTCCATGGCCACGGCAATGGAGGCATCACCAATGCTCTTTACGAGGAATTCCTGAAGCTTCTGAGTTGCGGGAGCCTTGGGAACAGTCTTCCAGGCTGCCTCATACTTCTCAAGAGCCTGCACATACTGCTTCTGAGAGTAGCAGGTGCGGCCCTGCTGAAGCAGCTCGAGAGCTTCGCTGGTCTTAGCCTTACGACGAGCCGCCTCGCGGAGATTGATGCTATCCTGAGTATCACCAGAATACACGGCGGTGGGACCCACCTGACTGGTACCGACAGCGGACGAAGTGGTGACGTAGCCTGCCGTGCTAGCCTGCGCGAAGGGGCAGGAAACGGCAATTGCTGCAAGAAGCATCGAGCGCTTTGAATTGATGAGAGGTGTATGGTTCATGGTAACGTCCTATTTATGGCAGAATTCTGTTCAAATGTAAAGTCTACAATTCAATTTTTCCTTATTTATTGGGATTTTTTTGTCGATTTTTAAATTTTTCCCGAGAGAATCACTTTTTGGAAGAAGCCTTACGCACAGGCACGGAAACCTCCGCACCCTCCAGCTTGATGCTGACAGAGCCATCCGTATCGTTAATCGAATCAAGCGTGGCCTTAAGCTCAGAGCCATCAGCCTTACCACCAGGAATCACGAAAGAAGCATACGGACGAGTCTCGATAACCCCCTCAGGCTTACCGACAAAGGGACCAGCCGTCACACGCATGGTAACAGTCGTATCGCTGATACGGCGTCCCTTTTCGTTCGGCGTATCGTACTCATTCTTGTTGGTCTCAGGAGTCTTACTGCCGGCACGAATAATAAACTCGCGCTTCTGGGGGTCGGCGGTCACATTATCGCGCACCACCACCACGTTTTCCTTACTCATGCCGCCAAAGCTGGGGAACTCAGCCTTATCAAAACGGACAATCGTGAAACGCTTTAGTTTCTTACCGGGCAGGTCAAAGCTATCCCCGGGAGCGAGGTCCTTAATGATGGCAGCGGGAGTGAGGTCGGCATGCTTATTGAAAATACGCAGGGTGACCTTAGCCGGCGGCTGCGGGGCAATACCGAACATAGTATCAACCACAATAGTAGCACGGGCCACGCTCACCTTCACGAGCTCCAGTTTATTATTCTCACGGGAAGTCTGCACGAGGTCCGGATAGCTATTGGCAGCAGACGGGCAGGTCTTGGCATAGTATTCCTCCTCATTCGTGAAGCCGTCTTCATCGCTATCCAGCACCCTGCCATCCGAGCGGCCGAGGGCATCTGCGATATTGTTTGCGATGAACCAGGTATTCGGGATTTCACCATGAATGCTGGGGGCAGCAGGGTCATAGATATCAATCACGGTATTCTTCTTCTGGTCATCCAGCGTAATCTGCCAGAGCTCAGTAGAGAAGAACAGAGGAGCCAGGCGAGGCTGGCCGTTTATCTTGGCACCTTCAGGTGCAGCATCGGCCACCGTGCGGTCGCGCTTCAGGCTTTCCTTCACCATATCAGCCTCCGCAGTGAGGGAGGAACCACCCTTGGTGGCACTGATATTTGTTTCGGGCGCCTCTACACGATCCATGTAGGTATATACACCCAGACCAGCCGCAGCAAAACCAAGAACAGCACCAGTAATGAGCGCCTTAATCCCAGGATTAGATTGTTCAGCCATAATTCTAGTTTAAATTGTTTATGAGTTACTTGGTTTTACCAGGGGTGAAATAGAGCACCTGCATGGTCATGTGCACACGAACCTTTTCATCCGGGGCACCGGTCTTGCGAACAGCCACCGAGCGGAAACCACCAGCAGCACTGTTCTCAGCAGAAGGAGTCTCGGCTCCCAGATCCTCGCCGGCAGCTGCAATTTCAGCAGGGGCAGTGTAGGCATCAATACCCGGCAGGTTGTCATTACCTTTCACAGCAATACCTGTAATGGTCAGGAAGAAATCCTTATCATTCATGATACTGTTCAGCACCTTGGGCAAATCACCACGGGAAGCATCAAAGGCAAGCTCAAAACGCAGCGGGAAATAGGGCACAGCCTTGCGGCTGTTGGCCTTCAGGGATTCAGCAGCAGCCTCAGGCAGCGGGGCGCAGTACACCTTCTCCAGAGAGGGAGCACCAGCCTCCAGAATATACTCTGCCACGCGGGTAACTGCCTTGAGCTGGAAGCTGCGGAACGGCACGTCATCCGCCACGGGAGCAGCATTCTTGAAAGAAGCCAGGCCCAGATTCTCTGCAGGGCCAGCCACGCGGGAGCCCTGAGAAGCAGCCAGATTCTTCACCTTGTTGATAGAATCCCGCAGTTCATTCTGGAAATCCTGGGCAGAAATTTTCTTACCATCGCCCCAGCAGAAGGAAGCATAGCGGTTCAGCTCAGCCTGCAGATCCTTGTTGACATCGGAAACCTGGGAGAACGCAGCCTTGATTTCCTTCAGATTCTGCTTGGTAGGAGCCAGTTCCTGGCCATCATAACCGGCAAAACGATCATTGATTTCTGCAATCTTAGCCTTATTGTCCGCAAGTTCCTGGCTCTTGCCATAGCCGTAGAACATAATGCCGCCAAATGCCAGTGCAAAAACGGCAGAGAGAGCGACAACTCGCTTATTTTCACTTATATTCATCTTGAAATGTAAAATTGAGAGTTAATATCACTTCTTACCTTCACTCTGCTCAGGAATCTCAATGGGAGTCTTCAGCGGCATCACCATCATAAACTTCTCCACGTAATCCGGAAGCTTACCCTTAGCAGCCTTGCTATCAATGAACTGGAAGTAGTGGTTCAGATTACTCTGCACCTTGCCATTCTCATAGGAGAAGAGAGAATCGGCGCTGCGTTCATCGAAGTTCTGGGCCACAAGGTTATAGATGGCATCGCGCTGGGCAAGGCCATCGCTGCCAGGGCGCTTAATGGTGAAACCGCTCACATAGATTGCCGTCACCTTGGGAGCCTTGTTACGCTTGCGCACGTCCACCTCATCCGGAGCAGCATTCATGGCCGACTCACTGGAATTGGAACGGCTGCGATTCATATCAATCAGCTTGGTACCCTTCACATCTGCAGCATCAGTCAGGGAGTTAGCCTCCACATCATAATTGATAAGCGGAGAGAACTCATTGAACCAGAACTTAATGGAAGCGGCCTTCTGGCTGAGCTGCTTAAGCACATCAACATAGGCAGAACGCATGGTATACAGATCTGCGAACTTAGCAATCTGCCCCATTTCGTTCTTATACTTCTGCTCCACATTGGAAATCTGGTCGTTAAGCTGAGCGACACTGGAATCCACCCTGGCAGCCTTTGCCAGCATAGCAGCAGATTCACTGGCCTTCATGGTAGCTATGCCGGCATAGGCACCAGCGCCAGCAAGAGCCAGCACACCGGCGATTGCCACCATGGGCAGCAACTTCTTCTCTGCACGGTCCTTACCCACGCTGGTGGGAACCAGGTCGATATTGAACTCACCCGTGCCGGAACCGGTGATAGCAGCACCCACAATCGGGCCCAGGCAAAGAGCATCCTGCTCCAGCTCAGCCTCATCCACCTTGGGGCCTACAGAGAGCACCTCGACAGGGTTAAGATACTCCACCGGAATATTCAGAGCAGACTCCAGGAACTCCAGGGCAAACGGGAGACGGGCACCACCACCGCAGATGTACACCTTGGTGGGAGGATTGCCCTTATACTGGGCACGGTAGTGATTGATTGTGCGCTGCACCTCAGAGCTGAGGCGGCTCATAGCCGTGCGAATCGTGGTGGCAAGGGCGGCTTCCTGCTCACTCATGGAGTCAGTATACCCGTTGCCAAGAGAAACAACACCCTCCTCAATCTTGAATTTTTCAGCATCGCGGAAGCTCATATTGAACTCACGGGCAATGCTGTTGGTGATAAAAGCACCGGCGGCCGTCACAGAACGGGTAAAGAAGCGCCCAGCCTCGGCAAAGATGATATCGGTAGTCTTGGCACCGATGTCAAGCAGCATCACAGGCTCCTCTTCCTCATAGTTTGCGCGGAATGCATTATAGAGCGAAGTAATGGCGCAATCCACGCTGCGGGTCTTCAGCGGAGCTGCCTCCACCTGAGAATTCAGACCATCAAGAACATCCTTCTTGATAGCTACAAGCAGCACCTCGCGCTCGCCTTCCTCGCGGTCAGCCAGCTCCTGGTAGGAGTAGATGATATCCTCCAGCGGGAAAGGTATATGCTGTTGAGCCTCATAGCCCACCTGCTCTGCGATATTGTCCATATCGATAGCGGGGAGCTTGATAAAGCGCATGAATACCTGCTGGCCGGATACCACGTTGCGCACTTCACTGCCGCGCACCTTGAGTTCCTGCACCATTTCGGCAATGGCACTGCCAACGTATTCCATGCGCATGCCTTCCTCAACCGGATCCAGCAGGATATCCCTGCGGGCATAACGCGAAAGCGCGAAACCGCGTCCGGCCGGGGTAAAGACGCCCATTGTGACGCTCTGAGAGCCAATCTCAAGGGCTACTGTTGTCTTGTAGTCAGCCATATGTAGTTAGTTATAAGTTAAAAATCGAGAAGGTGAACATAGCCGAAGCCTCGCGTATTACTTATTGCGGCGCTTCTTGTTCTTCTTGGAGGAGCCAGTCTGGACTTCAGAATCTGCAGGGGTATCCGGCGTCGCGGCAGGCTCTTTAGCAGAGCTGGGGGTGTAACCCGTCGAGTCCCCGGAACCAGTGGGAGAATAGGAAGCGGGAGCATCTGCAGTGCCATACATGGGAGAAGTGGCCGGGAAGGTCGGGGCATAGAACGGGGCAAAGGGAGTCTCAGAGATGGCGCGCAACTGCACGCCGATACCGTTCTTGTCTTCCTTCTTCCACCAGCCGGCCTTGAGTCGGTTCTTCATCTTCTTGTTCACCAGCACGTCAACCTCGGTATCGGGCTTGACGCAATCTGCCCCCTTGAACTTGAACTCCACGGCCACAGCTGCAAGCTTGCCGGCCAGGTCCACCTTATCAACCTTGCTGGTGCCGGCACCACAGATGCGAGCAGCATCGGAGGGAGAAATGAACACAGCAGCCTGCACATTCTTATTCTCACTCTCGCCGGGCTTGGGAGTCAGGGGAATATTCACATAGGTGATTTCCTTATCCAGCATGATGAGCTTCTCACTATCCTTACCCCCCACGGCAAATACCAGATAGGCGTGCACCTTAAGCTCATCCACATACAACGGCATCTTATCCGCCTCACGGCAACGCCCCAGCAGGGTGTACGGAATACGCACATAATGCCAGGCAGGGTTTATTGCCTTACCGGAATCCTTAGTTGCAAAATATTCAGCACGAGGAACCACCTGCTCCACCTGCGCATCATTCGGCTTCAGCGTAAGCAGAGCCTGCGCATAATCAGCACTGGTGGCAGCAGCCTCAGGCAGGCCGCAGAGTGCAGCCACAGCAATGGGGAGAAAAAGACGTTTCATGATTCAGATAAAAACAAATGTGTGCTATACTTATACACAATACTCCCTCACTTGGCGAGAAGAAACTTCATTATGCCCCAAATTTTTGAAAGAAAAGCATTCGTAGTATCGCTCGCGCGCGCATGAACACTTTTTAACTTGTTTCCCTACCCCTCTCTATGTTATAAGCTTGCTTGTCATGCCTGCATTAGCCACCTACATTCACCATCTGAATCCCATCATCTTCGACATTCCCGGCACACCGCTGGCCTTCCGCTGGTATGGGCTCGCCTATGTGGGAGGCTTTATTCTGGGCTACATGGTGCTGAACATGCTCTCCCGAAAACAGCTTTACTGCATCACGCCGCAAAAGCTGGGCGATTTCGTAACCCTCATCTGCATTGCAGGTGTACTCATCGGCGGGCGCCTGGGAGAATTCTTCTTCTACTGGTTGCCAGAGCATGGGTGGAGCGGACTCTGCGCCGACCCCACCTGGGTATTCCGGGTCTGGGAGGGCGGCATGGCCTCCCACGGCGGCATCCTCTGCGTTATCCTGACCTGCATGTGGTACGCCTGGCGAAACAAATTCACCACAGCTCAGGTTCTGGACGGCGTAGCCATCGCCTGCCCCATCGGCCTCTTTTTCGGGCGCGTGGCCAATTTCATCAACGGCGAGCTCTACGGCCGCATCACCAGCGCCACCAATCCGCTGGCCATGAAATTCCCCCAGGAGATTTTTGAGCTTACCCCGCCGCAGCAGATTCAGGCAATAGTTGCCGTGGAGCACGCCGCAGGAAACCGCTTCAACTCCCTGGCATTACCCAATGAAAGTTTCTTCGACACCCTGACCCGCCTCTGCCGGGAGAATGACGCCGCGCGCGAAGCTCTGGGGCAATACCTGAACCCGCGCTACCCTTCCCAGCTTTTTGAAGCCTTTGGCGAGGGGCTGCTCATCTTCATCGTGCTCATCTCCATCCGCCTGCTCTGGAAAAAGGCTCCTGCAGGTCTCTTCTCTGCCCTGTTTGCGTTCCTGTACGCAACTGCCCGCATCATCTGCGAATGTTTCAAGCAGCCGGATGCCGCTGTGTGGCACGGCATCACCCAGGGGCAACTTCTCTCCATCCTCATTGCTGCTATTGGAGTTCCCTTCCTCTGCCTCGCTATCTCCCAGTACAAAAAAGAAAAAAAATCTACAAATTTATAAAAAAAGACTTGCAATCTGCTTCAAGATTGTGTAAATTGTCGTCGCACACCGTCTCCGCGGTCTGCAAAACAACAAATGGGTAGGTTCCCGAGCGGTCAAAGGGGGCAGACTGTAAATCTGCTATCGTACGATTTCGATGGTTCGAATCCATCCCTGCCCAGTTCCTGATGCGGGAGTAGCTCAGTTGGTAGAGCAACACCTTGACATGGTGGAGGTCGTAGGTTCAAGTCCTATCTCTCGTACTCCCAATCCCCCCCCAATTAGAAAAGCCCCGGTTTCAAATGGAAATCGGGGCTTTCTGATTTTTCTACTTGCCATTTTGAGCATTAGGGGTTAAAATACGCGCGTGCAGAGCACGCACCCCGCGTGCTCCTGATAATTCCAACCAACAAAACAAGTACCATGCCTGTACCTACACAAGAACAGTACATCAAGATGCTCAACACGGCTAAGGAGAAGGGTTATGCCTATCCCGCCATCAACGTGACCACCATCGAGGTTATCAACGGCGCCCTCAAGGCTTTCGCTGAAGCCAAGTCCGACGGTATCATCCAGGTTTCCCTGGGTGGCGGTCAGTTCGCCTCCGGCACCGCTGTGAAGAGCTCCGCTATCGGCGCCATCGTGCTTGCCGAAGCCACCCATCGCCTTGCCGAGGAGTACAACGTGCTCGTGGCTCTGCACACCGACCACTGCCAGGCCGACAAGATTGACAGCTTCCTTCGTCCCCTCATCGCTGAGTCCAAGCGTCGCGTAGAGGCTGGTCTGAAGCCCCTGTTCAACTCCCACATGCTCGACGCCTCCGCTCTGCCCATGGCCGAGAACCTCAAGATTTCCCAGCAGATGCTGAAGGAATGCGCCGAGGTTGGTATCGTTCTCGAAATCGAGATCGGCGTTGTGGGTGGTGAGGAAGACGGCGTGGACAACGGCGACGCCCCCAACGAGAAGCTCTACACCTCCCCCGAGGACATGCTGCTCACCTACGAGACCCTCAACGGCATCGGCACCTTCATGCTGGCCGCCACCTTCGGCAACGTGCACGGCGTGTACAAGCCGGGTGCTGTGAAGCTGGCTCCCAAGATCCTGCGCGACGGTCAGGAAGTAGTGAAGGCCAAGCACGGTGAGGACATGCTGCTCGTGTTCCACGGCGGTTCCGGTTCCGACCTCTGCGACATCCGCGAGGCTATCTCCTACGGCGTGGTGAAGATGAACATCGACACCGACACCCAGTACGCTTTCTCCAAGCCCATCGTTCTGCACATGTGCCAGAACATCGACGGCATGCTGAAGGTGGACGGCGAAGTGGGCAACAAGAAGGCCTACGATCCCCGCGCATACCTCAAGAAGGGTGAGCAGGGTATCTGCGAGCGCCTCCAGGTTGCTTGCTCCGACCTCATGTCCGAAGGCAAGACCCTCTTCGGCCAGATCTAAGCTCAGGCTTAGTTCCCAACCTTTCAAGAAGCCCCCGCACCACGCGGGGGCTTTTTTTTGTGCCCGTTTCCCGGGAATTAAAAACATAACAAAATACATTTCCCGGCTAACGGATATGCTTGACATGCAAGCCTCAAAAGCGTAAGATGAATCACCTTCACTTTTTCACACCGTGAGCAATAACAAACAAGAACTCTGGACCTCCAACCTCGGAGCTGTGCTGGCCGTGGCCGGCAGCGCAATTGGCTTCGGTAACTTCCTGCGTTTCCCCGGGCTGGCAGCCCAGTACGGCGGCGGCGCATTCATGATTGCCTATTTCGTGGCCTTCCTGCTGCTGGGCATTCCGCTCAGCTGGGTGGAATGGGCCATCGGCCGCAAGGGCGGCTCACTGGGCGCCCACTCCTCCGCTTCCGCGTTCCTGGTCATCACGCGCCAGAGCCGCTGGAAGTACCTGGGTCTTGCCGGCGTACTTACCCCGCTGGCCATCACCATGTACTACATGACCCTGGAAGGCTGGACCCTCGGCTACGCCTGGCACACTATGATGGGTGACCTCAATTTCGCCACCAGCGAGGAATACGGCAACTTCTTCGGTAATTTCGTGGGTCTGGCCGGCAACGGCAGCGTATTCACGGGCGATAGCAGCATGATTATCTTCTTCTCCATCGCCGTGGTGTGCAATTTCTGGCTCATTTACCGCGGTGTGAACAAGGGCATCGAGTGGTTCTGCAAGTGGAGCATGCCGGTGCTCGTCATCACTGCTGTGATTATTCTGGTACGCGTGCTCACCATGGGCACCCCGGATGCCGCCCACCCCGACCGCAACGTGGCCCAGGGCCTGGGTTACATGTGGAACCCGAACAAGATTATGCTCGTGGCAGGTGATAAGGAGGTGGACATGGTGCCCGCCTACGCCACCCCGGAGGAAAAGGCCGCCCAGATTGAGCGCCTGACCAGGGAATACCCCGAGCAGGAAATCAAGGAGAAGCCCATCACCCTGATTCAGGGCCTCATGAACCCTGATTTGTGGATTACCGCCGCCGGCCAGGTGTTCTACTCCGTATCCATCGGTTTCGGTATCGTCTGTACCTATGCAAGTTACGTTGAGCGCCGCAAGGATATCGCCCTCTCCTCCCTCACCGCCAATGCTGCCAATGAAGTGGCAGAAGTGGGTCTGGCAGGCATGATGATTATCCCCGCAGCCGTGGCTCTGCTGGGTGTGGTGGCCGCCGCCGGTACCAGCACCTTCGGTCTGGGCTTCAACGTGCTGCCCCAGGTGTTCGCCAGCATGCCCGGCGGCCAGATTTTCGGCACGCTGTTCTTCTTCCTGCTCTCCATTGCCGCCATCACCAGCGCCATCTCCATTCTGCAGCCCTCTGTGGCCTTCATCGAGGAGTTCTGGAACCTGCGCCGCATCCAGAGCGTGACGCTCATCGCCCTTCTGCTTATCGTTGGCTCTCTGCTTGTTGTATGGTTTACCGGCGATGGGCTCATTGCTTTAGACACCCTCGATTTCTGGATGGGCACCATGAGCCTCTACATCAGCTCCGCCTCCTTCCTCATCGTGTTCCGCGTGTGGGGTACCAATAAAGGCCTGGCCGAGCTCCGCTGCGGCGCCCGCATGCGCATTCCTCGCTTCATCGGCTTCATTATCAACTGGATAACGCCTGGCATCATGATTTTCATCTTCGCCTCCTGGCTGTACCAGAACCTCTTTGTGAAGCAGAGCTACCACATCACCAACATTCTGGAAGGCAAGCTGGGTGCCATCATTCCGCTCATCTGGGTGGCTCTGGTGCTCCTCTTCTTCTGCTTCGTAGCCCACACCTCCAACCGCTTCCACAAGACCGGCGCCGAGGAACAGAAAGACCGCCTTCCCTTCTCCTGATACCATGAGCAACGCATCCAAGACAGACCACTGGAAAACAAACCTCGGTGTGATGCTGGCCGTAGCCGGCAGCGCCATCGGTTTCGGTAACTTCCTGCGTTTCCCCGGCCTGGCCGCCCAGTACGGCGGCGGTGCCTTCGTGGTGGCCTATTTCTGCTGCTTCCTGCTGCTGGGTCTCCCGCTCTGCTGGGTGGAATGGGCCATCGGCCGCCGCGGCGGCGTTCTGGGTGGCCACAGCCCGGCCTCCGTCTTCCAGCTCATTGCTGAGAAGCCGCTCTGGAAATACCTCGGCATTCTCGGCATCCTGGCCGGCCTCAGCATCAATGTATACTACGTCTACATGGAAGGCTGGACCATTGGCTATGTGTGGCATACGCTGGTTGGCAATCTCAATTTAGACACCCCGCAAGCCTATGGTGACTTCTTTGCCAACTTCGTGGGCATGGGTGCAGATGGCCACTTCTTCAGCGGTGAGACCAGCGCCCCCATCTTCTTCCTGCTGGCACTGGTGGCCAACTTCTGGCTCATCTACCGCGGCGTGAGCAAGGGCATCGAGTGGTTCTGCAAGTGGAGCATGCCTGTACTCTTCATCGTGGCCATCATCCTGCTGGTGCGCGTGCTCACCATGGGCACCCCGGACGCCGCCCACCCCGAGCGCAGCGTGAACCAGGGTCTGGGCTACATGTGGAACCCGGATAAGACCATGCTGGTTGACTCCACCACGGGCAAATCCATCGGCATGGTACCCGCCAACGCCACCGAGGAAGAAAAGACCGCCCTCGTCTCCCGCCTGCACGAGGAATACCCCACCGTTTCCATTGAGGAGAAGCACATGACCTTCTGGCAGAGTCTGTTCAACCCGGAGATGTGGTTGCGCGCCGCCGGGCAGGTATTCTTCTCCCTTTCCGTGGGTTCCGGCTCCATCTGCTGCTACGCCAGCTATGTGCGCCGCCGCAAGGATATCGCCCTGAGCGCCCTGAGCGCCGGTGCCGCCAACTCAGTGACGGAAGTGGGGCTGGCCGGTCTCACCATCGTGCCCGCAGCACTGGCCCTTCTGGGCGTGGCCGCAGCCGCCACGGTAGGCACTTTTGGTCTGGGCTTCAATGTGTTGCCGCAGGTATTTGCCGCCATGCCGGGCGGTCAATTCTTCGGTGTACTGTTCTTCCTGCTGCTCTTCATCGGCGCGGTGACCAGTGCCCTTTCCCAGGTGCAGCCGGCCGTGTCCTTTGTAGAGGAATACTGGAACCTGAAGCGCGGACAGAGCATCGCGCTGGTGGCCGCCCTGCTGCTCGTGGGTGCCTTCATCATCATCTGGTACACGCAGGACATGCTTGCACTGGACAGCATCGACTTCTGGGTAGGCAGCCTCATCCTCTATGTCACCACCGGTCTCAACCTGATTTTCTTCAACCAGGTGTGGGGCACGAAGAACGGCATGAACGAACTGCGCGATGGCTCAGCCATGAGCATTCCGTCAGCAGCCACCTTCATCATCCGCTGGATTACACCGGCTATCATGCTCGTCATCTTTGCCGCCTGGCTCTACCAGGAACTCTTCATCACGCGCAGCCCGTATGTGGCTAATATCGTGGAAGGCCGCATCGGCGCCATTCTGCCGCTGCTGTGGGCACTGGGCATCACGGTGTTCTTCTGCATCGTGGCAGCCACCTCCCGCCGTTTCAACAAATAACCCTCCCCACCCCTCCAATATACCGTGAGCACAAACAAGAAAACAGAAAACTGGAACACCAATCTCGGTGTCGTGCTGGCTGTGGCCGGCAGCGCCATCGGCTTCGGTAATTTCCTCCGCTTCCCCGGCCTGGCCGCCCAGTACGGCGGCGGTGCCTTCATGATTGCCTATTTCGTGGCCTTCCTGCTGCTGGGCATTCCCCTGAGCTGGGTAGAATGGGCCATCGGCCGCAAGGGCGGCACCCTCGGTGGCCACAGCACCCCCAGCATCTTCTACCTGCTCAGCGGCAAAGCCCGCTGGAAGTACCTCGGCATTGCCGGTGTGGTCTCCACCATCGGCATCGCCATGTACTACATCCCGCTGGAAAGCTGGACCATCGGCTACGCCTGGCACACCATGATGGGCGATCTGCAGCTGGAAACAGCTGAGGAATACGGCAACTTCTTCGCCCAGTACGTCGGCCTCACCGGCGATGGTTCCATCTTCTTCGGCGAGGGCAGCCAGCTCACCTTCTTTGCCCTGGCTATTCTGGCCAATATGTACGTGATTTTCCGCGGCATCAGCAAGGGTATTGAGACCTTCTGCAAGTGGAGCATGCCTGTGCTCCTCATCACCGCCATCATCATTCTGGTGCGTGTACTGACACTGGGTACACCCGATGCCGCCTACCCCGAGCGCAACGTGAGCCAGGGTCTGGGCTACATGTGGAACCCCACCAAAACCATGATTGTGGTGGATGGCAAAGACGTGGAAATGGTACCCGCCTATGCCGCCCCGGAGCAGAAGGAAGCCCTGATGCAGAAAATCCAGGCCGCCAACCCCGGCAAGGCAGTAGCAGAAAAGGAAATTTCCCTGACGGAAGGCCTGCTGAACCCGGAAATGTGGATTACCGCAGCCGGTCAGGTCTTCTTCTCCCTCTCCATCGGTTTCGGCACGGTGTGTTCCTACGCCAGCTATGTGCGCCGCCGCAAGGATATCGCCCTCTCCTCCCTCACCGCCAATGCCGCCAACGAGGCCATTGAGGTGGGTATCGCGGGCATGATGATTATTCCCGCTGCCGTGGCCTTCCTCGGCGTGGTGGCAGCCGCTGGTTGCGGCACCTTCGGCCTGGGCTTCAATGTGCTGCCCCAGGTGTTCCACAGCATGCCCGGCGGCCAGATTTTCGGCACGCTGTTCTTCCTGCTGCTCTTCATCGGTGCTATCACCAGCGCCATCTCCATGCTTCAGCCCTCCGTGGCTTTCCTGGAGGAATTCTGGAACCTGCGCCGCATTCAGAGCGTCTCCCTCGTGGCCTTCCTGGTCACCGTGGGCACCCTGATGGTGGGCTGGTTCACCGAGGGGCTCATGGCGCTGGACGTCATGGACTTCTGGTTCGGCACCATGTTCCTCTACCTCACCACCTGCCTCCTGTTCACAGTGTTCAACTGTGTATGGGGCGCTAAGAACGGCATCGAGGAAATCAAGCAGGGCGCCTGCATCAAGCTGCCGCGCTGCCTCAGCCTCATTGTCCGCTGGGTCTCCCCCACCATCCTCATCACCATCTTCGGCTCCTGGCTGTATAAGAATATCTTCATCCAGCAGAGCAGCCAGGTCATGTGCCTGCTCAACGGCGAACCCGGGGCCATCTTCCCCATCGGCTGGGTCATCCTGGTTGCCATCTTCTTCGCCATTGTCATCTTTACTTCCCGTAATTTCCACAAACACACCAATCCTGATAAATTTAACGATTAACCCCCAATATTCACGATTATGACTATCGCCGGTATCATCACCATGCTCCTCTCCATTGGCATCGTCTGGACTCTTTTCATCGTCTGCTGCGTGCGACTTGTCAAGAGCGATAAGCAGGACAACGCCAACGACTAAACACCAAAGAGCCATGACCTTCCCGACCAAGCGCATCATCAGCACCGCCCTGCTGGGCGGGGCCGCGCTGGCGCTGACAGCCTGCAATTTCAGCCAGGTCATCTACCCTGGTAAGGATATGCAGCTGCCCGATGCCGCCTGCGGTTATGCAGGGAACGCCGTCATCATTCCCGCCGAGGACGGCACTGCCCTGCGCGGGTGGTTCTTCAACCGCGGCGCAGCCACTCCGCTGGTGGTCATGTACGGCGGCAACGCCATGAACGTGGGCAATTTCGCCAGTCTGGCCGCCACCGACACCACGCGTTCCTATCTGCTCATGAACTACCGCGGCTACGGCGACAGCGCCGGTGAGCCCAGCGAAAAGCAGATTATGGCCGACGCCCGCTACACCATCCGCTACGCCCGCAACGCCATGGGTAACCCGGAAGCCCCGCTCTGCTTCATCGGCTTCAGTCTGGGCACCAGCGTGGCCACTCAGCTGGCCACCACGGAGAACCCCGCCGGTCTCATCCTGGTATGTCCCTTCGACAGCATGACCAGCGTGGCCTGCAACGTGGTTCCCTTCATCCCCCGCATTGTTCCCATGGACTCCTGGAAGTCCGTGGACTACGCGGCGAAGGTACGGTGTCCTGTCACCATCCTCCGCGCTAAGTATGACCAGGTTGTGCCCACCGAGAGCACAGATGCATTCATCCGCAAACTGCCCACTCCCCCAGTAGTGCGCCAGTTCGAGGCTGACCACAACACCATCTTCTCAGCTCAGGGTTTCGTACCGGCCATCATGCAGGCGCTGCCCAATCCCCAGCAGTACCAGTTCGATTTCTGAAGCCGCTGCTGCAGTCATTCTTACAATCGCCGTTTCCGGATAAGGGAACGGCGATTTTTTATCTTGCCATGGCACACAGCATACACTAAAATCAACAAGACATGAACAAATATCTGACATCCGTATCCCTTTCCCTTTTCTTGCTGTGCCCTGCCCTCGCTGCCGACAATAATGCGGGAATGTGGAGCGGCCTGGTAGACCATGCCAGAAAAACCCTCAAAAACAGCGAGCAGAACGATGGCAACAAAGACTCTTTCTCATGGGGGGAACTGACCGACCGCGCAGGCAAGGCAGTGAAGCAATTTGCAGAGGATGGCAAGGGATTTGATATCATGCGCAAACAGGTCAGCCGCAAATACAAAAAACTGACCGCCGATGAGAATTCCACACTCACCGGTCACTTTTACGACCTGAAGCAGCCTGTAGACAAAGAGGCGAAGCCCCTGCGGCGGCATGAGGTGGTGCAATTCATCAAGCGATACATGGATTCCGGCTGGGACACCAGGCTGCTGGAGCAATACTACTCACCGGATGTAGAACTGGCAGCGCCTTACTTCTACCTGCCGCGCTGCAAAGCCTCCTACGCCCCTGAGGCTTTTGAATGCAACAAGGGCAAGCAGAAAAAACACGTTGCACCGCAGGACTGGCTGGTCATCTATTCCGGCGAGGTGACCGCCCCGGAAAGCGGCACCTATCGGTTTGTCGGCATGGGGGATGACACCATCGTGGTACGATTCAACAAGGAGGTCGTGCTGGAATCCGGCTGGTCCATTCCCTCCCGGAACAACATGAGGCTGGGTACCAGCCGCTGCTACCAGCAGGAAATCACCACGCCGGAATCCGGCTGCGCTCTCTACCAATACCGGCAGACCCCACACTGGAACCGGAAACTCGGCGGCATTGCCTCCGGCAGCACCTTCACTGTAGAGGCCGGCAGGAGTTACCCCATTCAGATTCTCATTTCCGAAATTCCCGGAAACGAGTTCGGCTACTGCCTCCTGATTGAAAAAATAACGAACAACACCCCCACCTGCGGTATCATTCCCCCTGCCCTGTCACCCACGCTGGCGCTGTTCCGCACCAATGATACAACCCCCGACCTCGGGGAAATTGCCGAGGCGCTCAAAAAGGATGGGAAGGATTACACCGTAGGATGCACCCTGGAAGCCCCTCCCTTTGCAGAAAACTCCCCTATCTGGGCTGCCAGGGTTAGTGAAACCGCACAGAAGCGAAACTTTGTGGAACGTGTCACCGCTAATGCCGATGAGGAAACCGCCATGGGCCGCCGCAAGGAGCGCCAGCGCAAAGAGAAATCATCCAGCAAAAAGAAGAATAAGAAATGACACTGCACCTGTTCCCCCTTATTCTTTGCTCCATTTTTCTCTCTTCCGCACTGGCGGACACCACCTCATCCTCACCTGAAAACCTGCAGAAAAAGCCGCGCGCCATCCTGCTTTTCCTGGCGGACGATTTAGGGTATAATGACACCTCAACATACGGCACAGGAGCATTGACGCCCAATGTACAGCGACTGGCAGACCAGGGGCTTTTATTCACCGATGCACACAGCACAAACTCCGTGTGCACCCCCTCGCGCTACTCACTTCTCACCGGCCAGTACGCCTGGCGGCAGAAAGGCACAGGCATTCTGCCGGGCGATGCCGCCCTCATCATCCCCACCCGCGATAAAGCCGCCACGCTGGGCACCCTCATGCAGCAGGCAGGGTATCGCACCGCAGCCATCGGCAAGTGGCATCTGGGGCTCGGCCGCGGCAACATCAACTGGAACAAGCCCATTTCCCCCGCCCCGACCGATATCGGTTTCGACTATTCCTTCATCATGGCCGCCACGGGCGACCGCGTGCCTTGCGTGTATGTGGAGAATGGCGCCGTGAAGGGCCTTGACGCGAAAGACCCCATCCGGGTGAACTACCGGGGCAAGACCTACCCCGGCGAAAAGACCGCCCTTACCCACCCAGAGGAGCTCAAACCCTGGGGCCGCCCCAGCGACAAGCAGCACTCCGGCACCATTATTGATGGCATCTCCCGCATCGGCCACATGACCGGCGGCACCGCCGCCCTGTGGAAAGACCAGGACATAGCCGATGACATCACCACCGCAGCAGAACGCTTCATTGCCAGCTGCGCAGGCAGCCCCCTGTTCCTCTATTTCTGCACCAATGATATCCACGTGCCGCGCGACCCGCACGCCCGCTTCCGGGGTAAGAGCAACCTCGGCATCCGCGGCGATGTCACCCTGCAGATGGATGACAGCCTGGGCCGCCTGATGAACGCGCTCGAACAGTCAGGCTACGCCCCGGAGGAAACCCTCATCATCTTCACCAGCGACAACGGTCCCGTCATCTCTGATGGTTATGAGGACGGCGCCCGCGAAGCCTGCGCCAACCACAACCCGAGCCATCCCTGGCGCGGTGGTAAATACAGTCTGTTCGAGGGAGGCACCCGCGTACCCTTCATTGTTTCCTGGCCCGGAAAGGTGCAGCCCGGCCGCAGCTCAGCTCTCATGAGCCAGATGGATCTGGGCCGCAGCCTGGCCAGCCTCTGCAACACCACCATACCGGAGGGCAGCATGCGCGACTCTGAAAACCACCTCCCTGCCCTGCTGGGCAACAGCCCCACCGGGCGCCACACCCTCGTGACCCAGGCTTTCGAAGGCCCGCGCTATGCCCTGCGCTGCGGCGCCTACAAATACATCCCGGACTACGGCCCTCGCACCCGCATCGACCGTCTCGGCCGCGGCGAGCAGCTCTACGACCTCAGTTCTGACCCCGCAGAACAGCACAACCTCGCCCCGCAGATGCCGGAAAAGACCGCTGAGCTCCGCGCCCTTCTCCAGAACATCACCGCTGGGGCTGCGCACTGATTTCTTATCCTTCCCGGCATTTAAGCCTGGCAGGCGGCGTAATCAATGCTATCGTCATCCATATCACGATAGACCCCGCGCTTTCTGATTGCAGCGGGAGAACCGCCTACCAGCACATAGGATTCCTCAATCTTCTTATTCAGCAGAGAATTGGCTGCAACCACAGTATACGGTGCCGTGGCAGCCCCCGGCATCACCATGCAACGGGTGCTCACCCATGTATCGTGACTGAGATGCACCGGCGCCACGCCCTTACCGCAGAAGGTGCCATCTACATTTTTCAGACGATGAAACCCGGAATCCATCACAAGAGTCTCCCAGCCCAGGCGCACACGATTCTCGATGGTGATGCGATGAAAACAAATCAACTTCAGGGCAGCATTATTCACAAAGTCGTCCCCGATTTCCAATCTTGCGTGCTCACCGATGGAAATAGCAGACGCACCGCCGATGCGAACCTTGCCGCGGAACACGCACTCGCCACCACCATTCTCGAACATAATACCGCTGTTGGGGTATACGCCTGTTCTCTGATTGCCCATCAGAATCATACCAGGGCGCACTGGTCCCTCAATACGCACCGTTCCCTTCAGCGCACCAAACCGGGGCTTGTAGAAAAGAATAGGCAAGCGAACCGCCTGAGAAAAGGGAAGATAGTGAAAATTAAAATATATGCTCGGCAAGAGCGAGCGCAGTAATTTCAACCCCTTCAGCAAACGTCCTAACATAGTATTAAATTTCAATGGAGCGCATTGTATCGGATTTGCCCTGCTTATGCAAGTACAATATGCCTTGATACAACAAACCCCGGAGAAGGCAGCCGAACGCCGCAGCATCCTCCAGAGCATGACAGCCGGAGCGGCGCACTGACGGTCGTACAGGAAGCAGCCCGACCTGGTGAAAACCGGGTCGGGCTGAAAAATGTTGCAGGATTCACGAGCAACCGATTACACCTCGAAAAGGTGAGTCACGGAAGCGTTGTGGTGAATGTTAGCGATAGCCTGAGCAAAGAGCGGAGCGATGCTCACGGTATCCACGCGGTCACCGTAGGCCATGGGCACGGAGTCGGAGGTGAGCAGGCACTCGATGGAGCTGTTGGCCAGGCGCTCGCGGGCGGAATCGGTGAGCACACCGTGAGACACGCCGGCGAAGATACGGGCGGCGCCGTGCTCCTTGAGAATCTTGGCAGCAGCGCAGAGGGTGCCACCGGATTCGGTCATATCGTCCACCATGAGAACGTCCTTGCCCTTCACATCACCAATCACGGCGTGGGCATCCACCTCCGTGGCGGAGATGCGCTGCTTAGCCACAATGGCGAGGTCGGTGCCGAGAATGTTGGCGTAGCTCTTGGCGTTCTTCACACCGCCGATGTCGGGGGAAACCACCACGAGGTTGTTCATATCCTTCACGTAGTTGGCCTTGAGGTGCTTGATAAGCACGGGCACGCTGTGAAGGTGATCCACCGGGATTTCGAAGAAGCCCTGAATCTGAGCAGCGTGCAGATCCATGGTGAGCACGCGGTTCACACCGGCAGCGGTGAGGAGGTTGGCCACCAGCTTGGAGGTGATGGGCACTCTGGGCTTGTCCTTACGGTCCTGGCGGGCATAACCATAGAAGGGGATAACGGCCGTAATGCGGCTGGCACTGGCACGACGCACGGCATCCACCATCACGAGCAGTTCCATGAGGTTGTGGTTCGTGGGCGGGCAGGTCGGCTGCACAATGAAAGCATCTGCACCACGAATGGACTCTTTAATCTGAACGAAGCTTTCGCCGTCCGGGAAGGTATTGACAGTTGCGTCGCACAGGGGAAGACCCATGACCTTGGCAATGTCCTTAGCTAACTGGGGATGAGCGGTACCGCTAATGATTTTCATGTATGAATGAGGTGTGTGAGCGACTATTCTTGACATTTTCGAGAAAATTGCAATACTAAATGCACATCTAACTGCATTTTTTTTCACATTGAGCACTCAAGAAGCCCCAAATTCGCTTATTAAGACCCTTTCGCCGCAGAAATGGGCAGGGTTCTGCACCTATTTGCTACTGGTCATCTGGATAGCAGGATTCTACCCGGGATTCCTGAGCGGTACCCACAGTGCCACCGAATGGCTGGTCACGGCATGGAACCGCGAAAATGACTATGAACACGGATGGATGGTTCCCGCGCTGGCTATCTACATGCTGGTGCACGCATGCTCTACCCTGAAGAATACCCCCCTGCGCGGCAGCCTGCACGGGCTGTGGCTGGCAGCAGCCGGCGCCTTGTTCTGCGTGCTGGCGGTGCGTACCCAGCAGGGGCGCGTAGCCATCGGTGCGCTGCCCTTCATGCTTACCGGCGGGGTGTGGTGCTACTGGGGCCGCCGCGCCGCTCTTCGCTGCGCCTTTCCCTTCTTTTTCCTGTGGCTGAGCATTCCGCTGCCCGGTTTCCAGCAGGCCACGGTAGGCATGCAGCTGCTGGCCACCCAGGCAGCGCACTGGGGTGCCGGGCTCTGCGGCGTGCAGACCATCATGGAGGGCACCAACATCACCTCCGCCTCCGGTCAGTGGGATACCTACAGCATCGCCGGCGGCTGCTCGGGCATGCGTTCGCTCATGGCGCTCATCATGGTTTCCATTGCCTGGGGCTACCTGGCAGACAAGCTTGCACTCTGGAAACGCATCACCCTGGGGCTCAGCGCCATTCCGCTCTCCATCGTAGCCAATGCCTTCCGCGTATCCAGCATCTTTGTGTGTGCAGAATACATCAACCCCGCCTTTGCCTCCAAAACCTGGCACGACTGGTCCGGCCTGCTCTTCTTCTTCCCGGCCAGCCTGGTGTGCCTCATGCTGCTGCACGGTCTGCTGGCGGGTGAAATTCCTTTCCTGAAACGCCGCCGCACCGTGGTACGCCGCGTCAATACCCCCGCAGGAAAGGAGGATGCCGTATGATAAAGCAACTCACCCGCGCATGGCTCCCGCCCGCACTGCTGGCGCTGCTGCTCTCCTCCGTCTTTATTCTGCCCCGGCAGGAGCAGCTGATGGAATCCAGCATATCCCCGGATTTGCCCGTGAACGACGAGCTGCCCGGCTGGCAGGGCAACAAAATTCAGGAAAGTGAGGTAGAACGCACCTCTCTGGCAGCAGATACCCGGTTCAGCAAGGCGCAGTATACCCGGCTCCGCCGCGTATTCTGGGAGAAGGAAACGCCGCCCGTTGAGGTTTCCATCGTGTACTCCGGCAGCGACATGAACTCCTCCATTCACCGCCCGGAGCGCTGCCTGCCCTCCCAGGGCCATGTGAATCTGCAGACTTCTACCTCAGAGCTTCGCCTGGCAGATGGCCGCACCCTCACCCTTACCCGGCTCACCTCCCGTGTTCCCCTGCCCAACCGGGATGACGGACTCACCCTCAATTTCATCAGCTACTACGTCTTTATAGGCCACGGCACCATGCACCACACCCACATCGGCCGTACCTTGCAGGATATGTACGACCGCGTAACCCGCGGCTACGTGCAGCGCTGGGCCTATTTCCAGGCAAACTCCTACTGGGCACCGGAGCTGAACCTCACTGAGGAAGAAACAGACAAGCGAGTCCGCGCCCTCATTTCAGAACTGCTGCCCAACCAGATTAACTGGCGCGAAATGTAACGCATTCCGCCCGATTTGCGGGAATGCAGATTTCAAAAGTCAGAATGCAGAATTGTGAGTTTGTGTGCGGCGTTTGCCGCACCTGTAAATAAAATTACCTGAGATTTCTCAGGTAATTTTCATTTCCTTGCGCGGCCGCAAGGCTGCGCACTAACTGCTTATTCTGCATTCTGCGTTCTGAACTCTGCATTCACCAAAGTCTGGTTTATCGGACTAGTATACAGATTGTCATCAGCAAATTTGAAACAGAGCCAAATCGCCGGCTGAAGTCATATTTTTCACTTGCCAGCAGAGAGTAAGCAGGGTAGAATATCCGCACGTATGGCGGAACTGGATATACAGGCACAGCTGGCAGAGGCAAAGAAGCGCAAATGGGATGACCGCACCCTGGCACAGCGGGCGGCAGATATGGCGCAAGAACTTCTGCTTGCATCATTAAAATCCATCCGTTCAGATGAACGCACCCTCATTTCGGCCCTGTCGCGACTGGCCACAGATAAGAAGAACATGCAGTTTGTGCAGGAGCTCTGCGGCTGCGTCTTCCACGTGACAGACACCGCCGAGCAGGTGGAAAACCTGCGCCGGCTGCTTACCGAGCACGGTGGCGTGCCCGCCATCTTCAGCACCGTAGGCAAGCTGCGATTCAAGGCCGCCGTCATGGCTGCCCGCAGCATGCAGGGCGCCGCCATTGCCGAGGTGCAGCGTATTTTCCGCTCCACTTTTGGTGAGCTGACCCTGCCAACCCTGGCAGATAAAGTAGCCAGGCGGGTGAAGGAAGTCTCCAAGGATGGGCTTACCCTGGTTCTGAACCCGCTGGTGCCCCAGGTATACGGCCCCAAGAGCGCTGATAAATATTACAAGCATCTGGAAGCCATTCTCAGCAAGCAGGATGGCGCAGGCATCGTCATTCAGCCCTGGCGCCTCTGCCCCGATTTGAACCCCTATTCTCCGGAAGCCGGGGCCAAGGCACTGGCAGAGAAGCTGCGCCCGCTGCTCAAATTGTCCGTGAAGGGTACTACCCCGCGCCCCATCCTGGTGGAAAGCGGGCTTTCCACCACCATGAACATCGTGGCAGAAGCCTTCCGGCTTGCCATGGCCGGCTCTGCCCTGCACAAGGCAGATGCCGCGCTGGAAATTCCGGCTTATCTGAAGGGAAGCCCCGCTCTGCTGCGTGAAATGACCGAGTGGGCCACCGCCCGCGCTGCCAAGGGCGCAGCTCCGCTCAAGGTGTTGCTGGTCAAAGGCAGCCACCTGGATAAAGAACAGGAAAACACCTACAATTACGGCACCGCCAACGAGGTGTGCCGCAACAAGGGAGAAACAGAAGCCCGCTTCAAACAGCTGATTTCCACCGCCATGGGCACCAAGGAAAAGGTGCTCACCCCCATTGTCGGCACACACAATCTTTTCGATATCGCCTACGGACTTCTCAGCTGGGGGCGCGCAGGCCGCAGCGGCGAGCCGCATTTCTGCTTCATTTCCGGCCTGGCAAACCACATTGGCCGACTGCTGGCCAGGAACAAAGCCCGTATTCTGCTGACCGCCGGCGTAACCTCCGAGGGCGGTGAAGCCGGATTCGAGGCCTACCTGCTTAACCTGGTGCAGGAACTGGGACGACCGGATGGCGTGCTGGCCACCGGTGGGGAACTGGAAGCCAACTCCATGGGCTGGGGCCGCATGCGCCAGAATTTCCTGGCAGCCCTGAGCGGCAGAGAAGAACAGCCGCGCGAAGCCCCCGGGGCCGATGGCTCCTATGCCTTTACCCGCCTGAGCCACATTACCGACCGAGCCCACATTGACGCGCTGCACAACGCCGCCACGGCAGAATCCGAACGCCAGCAGCCGCAGATTCCGCTGCGCCTCAACGGCACAGAGGAGGAATCCTCCCTGCTGTGCATCCACCGTTCCCTCACCGCGCCGGGCATGGAGGATTACCGGTACTTCTCAGCAGATTTCGACATGGTGAACCGCGTGCTGGATACCGCCGCCGCCGTGGCTGTGCAGATGCCGCCCACGCAGGAGGAATGCCGCATTCACCTGCTGCAGGCAGCACGCCTGCTGGAGAAGCGAAGCAGCGAATTCGTCTCCCTGCTGGTGAGAGATGCCGGCTTCACCCTCGAGGAAGCCGACCAGGAAGTAGCCAACGCCATTGATTCCCTGCGTTTCTACGAAAGCAGCGCCGTGCAGGAAGGCCTGCTGGATGGCACGCAACCCAGCCCGCTGGGTGTCGTCACCGTGGCCCCCAGCCGCATCCACCCGCTGGAGGAAGCAGTGGGAGGCATTGCCGCCGCCTGGGTCACAGGCAACACCATCATCTACAAGCCCTCTGCCCACACAGTACTGGTGGCAGACCGCCTGACCGCCCTGCTGAACGAGGCCGGGTTCGAATCCCCGCGCCTGCAGATGCTGCCCTGTCTGGATAACCAGATTGCCCACAAACTGCTCACAAGCGACCGCGTGAACGGCATCATTTACCACGGCAGCGTGAAGCACACCAATGATATGGTGGCCGCCTCTGCCGGCAAGCCGCTTCTGGGTGGCACCGGTGGCAGCAGCAGCATCTACATTTCCGCCCAGGGCGACTGGGGGCTTGCTATTCACGATATCTGCAAGAGCCTGTTTGCCCGCGCCGGGCAGGACCCCACTGCCCCGCACCTCGTTTTCGTGCATGCAGAGGTGTATGATAACCAGCATTTCATGAACGCTCTGCGCGATGCCGTCACCGGCATCACCTCCCAACCCGGCTGGATACAGGGCGGCAGCATCGGCCCGCTGGGGCGCCCCCTCTGCGATGACCAGCGCCACCTGCTTACCAAGCTGCAAAAGGGCGAATCCTGGCTGGTGGCGCCCGCCACAGCGGAAATCGGCTCCCTGATGTGGAGCCCCGGTGTGCGACTCGGGGTTCAGCCGGGCAGCGCTTTTGCCCAGGCTGCGCACAATGTTCCCGTCATCGGCATCATCCGCGTGGAAAGCACGGAGGAAGCAGGCCGCACCCAGCGCAAGATTTCCCAGGAACGCGCCGCCAGCATCTACTCCCGCGATAAGCAGGAAATCGAACTCTGGACGCGCCTTACCGCTGCCAGCCTGGTATCAATCAACTGCATCCCGCAGCACCGCCCCGGGGCACTTCCCCGCCCCTCCTGGCAGAATGCCACCCCCATGAGCGGTGGCCACAACTTCATCACCGTGCTGAGCCAGTGGCAGGAAACAGCCCGCCCGCAGCACCGCGGCACCCAGCGCAACCTGGCCTTTGTGCCCTGGGAGACGCTTTCGCCCAAGCCTGGCCCGGACGACACCACGCGTCTTTCCGCCGCGGCAGACTCCATCGGCTACTGGTGGGAAAACGCTTTCGGCAACACCACGGTGCTGAATGAAAGCCCGGCCCAGGTCACCACGCTGAATTACCGTCCGCTTCCGCTCTGCATCCGCGCCGAAAAGGCCACCAGTGATATTGACCTCTCCATTGCGCTCATGGCAGCACTGAAAGCCGGGTGCGATATTCAGCTGAGCACGGCCAGCATGCGTGCCTGGATGCCCCGCGCCCTGGAGCCGCTGGGCGTCATCATCTCCGTGGAGACACGCGATGAATTCGAAGGCCGCTTCCCCTCCCTGGCCACCACCGGGGTGATGGTGCGCGATACCGCAGCCACCATCAACACCATGCAGCGTGCCGCCCAGTGCCGCCTGGCGCTCTGCGCAGAGCCCGTGCTGGCCAATGGCCGCTTGGAGCTGCTGCACTGCCTGCGCGAGGTGGTCACCACCCGCCGAGTCGAAGCAAAGAAGTAAGATGCCCAGCGAAGCCATCAGCGTAGATGGCCTGACCATCACCCCCGCCACCCTGCCTGCCTGGCGGGGCCACTGCAGCGGTGTGCATGCAGAACTGGCAGATTTCCTGAGCGCATGGTGGAGCGATGCGCCCACCATGGACCTGCACACCAGCGGCTCCACCGGCAAGCCCAAGTGCATTCATGCCTCAAAGGCAGCCATGCGCGCCAGCGCCGCTGCCACCTGCCGCGCTTTCCAGCTGCAGCCGGGGCACACCGCCCTGCTGGCACTCCCCCTGCGCTACATTGCCGGGCAGATGATGGTGGTACGCGCCCTTGTAGGCGGGCTGCATCTCATCACCACGCCCCCCTCCTCCGCCCCGTTGGCGGGCATAAAGGCGGATGTTGACTTTGCCCCGCTGGTGCCTATGCAGGTGGCCAGCACCCTGGCGCTGGAGAATGGAGCGCAGCAGCTTGCCCGGGTTCGCACCATCCTGCTGGGCGGCGGCTTTGTAGACGCAGCGCTGGAGGAGCAGCTCCAGGTACTCCCCTGCCGGGTGTTCACCTCCTACGGCATGACCGAAACCCTTTCCCACATAGCCCTGCGCGCCGCCAACGGCCCGCAGCGCAGCGAGTTCTACACCCCGCTGCCGGGAGTAAGCATCTCTGCCAGCCCGCAGAATACCCTGCAGCTCAGCGCCCCCCACCTGGATATTGACCACCTGGTCACCAACGATACCATCGAGCTCCTCCCGGATGGCCGCTTCCGCATTCTCGGGCGCGTGGATGCCGTCATCAACTCCGGCGGGGTCAAGATTCAGGCTGAGGAACTGGAGCAGGAACTGCACTGCCGCACCGGTCTGCACGTGCTGGCTCTGCCCATGCCGCACCCGGTGCTGGGGCAATGCGTAGCCCTGCTCTGGGAGGGCCCGGCAGAAGCAGAAACCGCCCTGCGCGATGCCTGCGCCACCCTGCCGCGCTACCACCAGCCGCACGCCATTTTCCACAGCACCCTGCCCCGCACAAGCAGCGGGAAACCCGCCCGCGCAGAAGCCCGGCAACTCCTTTCCCAACTCACCCGCTCATGAATACAGAAGAAAACACATACGCCATTGCCCCCTATTCCGCCCTGGCGCACCTGGGTTGCGCCGTCCTGGTGCTTCTGCTGGCCTGCAGCAGCTCGCTGGGGCTAATCTCCACCGATTTCCACACCTGGCTGATTGGCCACCCCTACACCATGCCGCTGGGCTTCCTTGCGGCGCTAGTGGCTGCCTATCTGCTGGAATACACCCTCACCACCGCAGCCATGCTCACCCTGCTGGTCATCAGCTTCGCCTGTGGCGGGCTGGCGCTCTGCAGCTTCAATCTGGAAGCAGAGCATACCCTGCCCTGGCTCCTGGCTGCGGGCCCGCTGGGCTACTTCCTCACCGCCGCCATCACCCTGCACCTGCAGCAGGAATCGCTCTACCGCTGGCAGATGTGCTGCATCTTCATTGCCGGGGCCGCGCTTCTGCCGGTGCTGGCCGGGCTGCTCATGGGTGAATCATTCCCCATGATTCTGCTGTCCATTAACCTGGGTCTGGTGACGGCAGCCTATGAGCTCTATATCTTCTTCGGTCGCAAGTACAGCGAAATCACCTCGGAAACCCGTCTGCGCAGCACCGCCATTGCCATGGTCATGCTCGCCACGGTGCCTGTCTGCAAATCCATCTGGTACTCCCTGTACTACAGCCGCGGACTGTTCTCCGCCCTGTTCCGCCTGTTCCTGCGCTGGTAGTAAAGCAGGAAGCCATCTCCGGCAGCGCCGGGAGATGGCTCCGTAATTCAGGCCCCGGTTTCTCGCGGCTCTTAATCGCCGCTCTTGAGCACATTAATGAAGGCTTCCTGCGGAATGCTCACCTTACCGATGGCCTTCATGCGTTTCTTACCTTCCTTCTGCTTCTCCAGCAGCTTGCGCTTACGGGTCACGTCACCGCCATAGCACTTGGCCGTCACGTTCTTGCGCATGGGGGAAATACTCTCACGGGCGATAATCTTGCCGCCGATGCAGGCCTGAATGGCCACGGTGAACAGCTGGCGGGGAATCACATCCTTCAGCTTGGTAGCCAACTCGCGGCCCACTGCCTCAGCGCGGTCGCGGTGCACAATCATGGAGAAAGCATCCACCGGCTCACCGGCAATCATCATATCCATCTTCACGAGCTTGGCAGCCTGGTAGCCATCGTACTCATAGTCCATGGAACCATAGCCGCGCGTAGCGCTCTTGAGCTTATCGTTGAAGTCCACCAGGATTTCTGCCATGGGGATACGGCAGGTGAGCATCACGCGGGTGTCGTCAATCGTCTCCGTATGAGTCAGCTCACCGCGCTTCTCCATTACGATGCTCATGATGGCGCCGATGTACTCACTGGGAATCATGATGAACACCTTGACGATAGGCTCGCGGATTTCATCAATCTCCTGCGGTTCGGGAAGAATGCTGGGATTATCCACGTTGATTTCCTCACCGTCAGTCTTGCGCACCTCATAAATCACGGAGGGATAGGTGGAAATCACGTCCATGTTGAACTCGCGGCGCAGACGCTCCTGGATGATTTCCATGTGCAGCAGGCCGAGGAAGCCACAGCGGAAGCCGAAGCCCAGAGCCACAGAGCTCTCACCCATGTAGGTGAAGGCGGCATCATTAATCTGCAGCTTGGCCATGGCGGCCTTCAGGGCCTCATAATCGCCGGAATCCACCGGGTAAATACCGGAGAACACCATGGGGCGAATCTCCTTGAAACCGGGAAGCGGCTCGCTGCAAGGGTCTGCCAGATTGGTGTAGGTATCACCAATCTTCACATCAGCCGCACTCTTCATGTTGGCAATGATGTAGCCCACGTCGCCGGTGTGCAGCTCGTCCGTAGCCTGCATCTTGGGGGTGAAAATACCCACTTCCTTCACTTCGTAGGTCTCATCCGTAGCGAAAAGCTTCACCTTCATACCGCGGGCAACGCGGCCACTGACCAGGCGCACATAGGACACCACGCCACGGTAGGCATCATACACGGAGTCGAACACCAGGGCACGCAGGTGGTTGTCGTCCTCCATCACAGTGGGAGCGGGCACGCGGGTCACAATGGCCTCCAGCACATCCTCGATGCCGATACCGGCCTTGGCGGAGCAGAGAATAGCCTCTTCCTTGGGGATGCAGACGATTTCCTCCAGCTGGCGGTACACCTGCGGCAGGTTGGTGCTGGGCAGGTCAATCTTGTTCACCACGGGCACAATCTCCAGATTCTGCTCCACGGCCAGGTGCATGTTGGCCAGGGTCTGGGCTTCCACACCCTGAGCGGCGTCCACGATAAGCACCGCGCCGTCACATGCAGCCAGAGAGCGGCTCACCTCGTAGGAGAAGTCCACGTGGCCGGGGGTATCGAGCAGGTTGAGCTCATACGTGTTGCCATCCTTGGCCTTGTAACGCATGGTCACCGGGTGAGACTTGATGGTAATACCCTTTTCGCGTTCCAGATCCATGGCGTCCAGCAGCTGGTCCTGCTTATCACGCTCGCCAATGGTGTTGGTGAACTCCAGCAGACGGTCAGACAGGGTCGTCTTGCCGTGGTCAATGTGGGCAATAATGGAGAAGTTTCGCTTGAATTTGATATCCGTTGCCATGCGCGCGCAAGGATACGCTACAACAGCCCCAAAGTCAAGCGAATTCGCTTATCCCTGAAGGCAAAAGCTCATGCAGCCAGCCTCATGAGCACCAAAAGCAGAACGACCCCGACGCGTATAGCATCGGGGTGCGTTCTGAAACAACCTGAGAAAGGTTTCTGGCGAGGAGGTTTAGGCCTTGGCGGCGCGAACCTTCTTGATGATGGAGGCCACAGTCTCAGAGGGCTGGGCGCCATTGGCGATCCACTTGTCCACGCTCTCGAGGTTCAGCGTGTAGTTCTCGCCCTCAGCCATGGGGTTGTAAGTACCCACCTGCTCGATGAAATCACCATCGCGGCGGGCGCGGCTGTCAACGACAACGATCTTGTAGAAAGGACGGTCCTTGGACCCCTGACGGTTAAGACGGATTGCTACCATATCTAAAAAAGTATAATTTCGGTTGTTTCTCGCCCGCGTGGTGCCGTGATACAAAGCACACTGACCGCATGGCGGTGCGGAAATGTACCACAGAGCAACCAGCGTGTCAAGCATAAAGGCAGATTTTTCCTTACAAAAGTTCAAATACAGGCAGAAAGCAAGCTTTACTATGCCAGGAAAAGTGCTAAAATAGCAGGCATGAGACTCCTTCTGCCGCTTTTCTCCGCACTTCTGCTGACCTCCTGCCTCGGTTTAGGGCAGCAGAAAATGCAGCAGCACATGCACAACCAGCAGCACCACAGCATGCAAAGCCAGGTCAACACCCGGGAGCTGGGGCGGCGCATCTGGCAGAACGAATGCGCTGGCAGCGTGCAGGGACTGGTTTCGTGGAATGAAGGAGAGTCTTTTCCCTCTCTAGGTATCGGCCATTTTATCTGGTACCCCGCCGGAGTCCAGGAAGCATTTGATGAGAGTTTCCCCACCTTTGTACGCTACGCCCGCTCCAAAGGAGTACAGGTTCCCGCTTATTTCGACAGTCCCGCCCCCTGGCCGAGCAAAGCTGCCTTTCTGGCAGACCGAAGCGGCACAGCCGACGCCATGCGCCGCTGGCTGGCAGCCCATGTGGATATTCAGACCCGTTTCATCATGCACCGCTCATACCTGGCACTTCGGCGCATGATGCAGCAGAGCAGCAACCCGCGCGCCATTGTAGACCGCTACGGTGCCCTGGCCTGCACCACCCAGGGCATGTACTGCCTGGTGGATTATGTCAACTTCAAGGGAGAAGGCATCAAGGAAACTGAACGCTACAACGGCATGGGATGGGGACTCCTCCAGGTATTGGAAGAAATGCAGGGCTTCCCCACCGGCACCGCCGCCACGGCTGAATTCTCCCGCGCCGCTGCGGTTGTACTGACCCGCCGTGTGCAGAATGCTCCCGCCGCCCGCGGCGAGCAACGCTGGCTTGCAGGCTGGTTGAACCGCTGCAAGACCTACAAGTGAATTGACGAATGACGATTGACTATTGAGCTTCGCCCTTCGTCCTTTACTTGCGGATACTGAGGTAATTGGCCAGAGCCACCACAAAGAGGAGGGCGCAGATACCGGTGTAAAGCACACGCTCTGCCAGCAGTTTATCCTGCGGGGCAAGATACCAGTACGCCCCGCCCAGTACAGCAAACCCGATAAGAAGGATGATGATGCTGATTTTATTTGCCTGCCACATGGTATAAAAATACAATACACCCGCCGGAGGCATGCCTGCCGGCGGGTGTGAGTTAAATGCTTTAGTAGTTCACAGCCTCAATGCGGAAGTAGGACTGCGGGTGAGCGCACACCGGGCAAAGGGCGGGAGCCTTCTTGCCAATCTGAATGTGGCCGCAGTTACCGCACTGCCAGATTTCATCACCATCGCGGGAGAACACAAGGCCACCCTCGATGTTGGCCAGCAGCTTGCGATAGCGCTCCTCGTGGTGCTTCTCCACAGCAGCCACACCATCAAACAGAACGGCGAGTTCCTCAAAGCCCTCCTCGCGGGCTTCCTTGGCGAAGGTGTAGTACATGTCGGTCCACTCGTAGTTCTCACCCTCGGCAGCGTCCTTCAGGTTCTGCATCGTGGAGGGGATACCACCATCATGCAGAGCCTTGAACCACAGCTTGGCATGCTCCTTCTCGTTGCGGGCCGTCTCTTCGAACAGCTCGGAAATCTGCACATAGCCGTCCTTCTTGGCCTTGGAGGCGTAGTACTGGTACTTAGTGTAGGCCTGAGCCTCGCCAGCAAAGGCGATTGCCAGGTTCTTGGCGGTCTTGGTTCCTTCCAGATTCATGGTCGTATGGATATGTTAAGTTTGGTGCATTCCCGTACTGGAAATGTCATACCATGACACTAGCATATTACAACCTGCAGGTAAACACAAATTTGCATCACATGACGCGTTATTCGCGTACGCGTGCGCACACCACGAAAAAAGCTTGCTTTTCGCGCGCGTCTCTGCTACGGTATCTCGCGTATGAAGAAAACCCTTTCGATAATTGGCCTGGGGGCTGGCATGCTTGCAGCCCTTTCTTCCTGCAGCCACCGTGGTGACACGCTGGGCTACGAAGAAGCCATGCCCATGAGCGAGATGGCCGTGGGCGATGGCGAGTTACCGCCCTGGGTGCTGGAAGGTGATGATACTTACCAGATTCCCGCCGGCGACCGCACGCCGGAGGTAGACCGCAACCACTTCGCTACGCCTGAGCCGGGTGAATCCCTGGCTGTATCCAACGGCCTGTCCAGCCAGAACCAGCCTGCCCTGGTTCACGATGACACCGTGGTGGATTCCCGCGTACCCGATGATTTCGACCCCTACGCCATGCCCACCACACCCACGGGCACCGTAGCCACAGCAGCAACTCAGCAGCCCACAACGGCTGCCGCCACTGCCGCAGTCACTACCACCACAGCCAAGCCGAAGCCCGCCATCGCCTCCACCGCCACCACCAAGAAGCCCAAGGTGGACAAGAAGAAGGTGAAGAAGGTGAGCGAACCCACCCTGGTGGTGTACAAGGTGCGCCCTGGCGACAATCTGTATGAAATCGCCAAGCGAAGCAACACCACCATTGCCCAGATTCGCAAGGATTCCGGCATCAAGGGCGATATCATCCACCCGGGGCAGACCATCAAGGTGCGCTTCACGCCCAAGGGATACAAGGCTGACAAGAAGAAGGAGACAGAAACCAGCACAACCTACGTTGTGAAGAAGGGTGACATGCTCTCCAAGGTGGCAGCCAAGCATGGTGTAAGCCTGGCAGCTCTGCTCAAGGCCAACAACCTGACCATGGCCCAGGCCGGCAAGATTCGCCCCGGCACCAAGATTACCATCCCCGGCAAGAGTTCTACGGTCTCCAAGAAAACCACCAAGAACAAGACTAAAAGCAGCAAGCGCCGCTAATTGAACCTGAGGCAAGCGGATTAACAACGCCATGAGACAGCATCCCGGCATCCATGCTTTCCTTGCAGCCACCGCCACGGCAATGGGGCTTTGCTCCTGCGCCGTGAAGGATGGGCAGCTGGATTTCACCTGGTGGCAGGATGCCGCCGCCCCTGTTGTGGAGGATGATGTCATCATCGAATCCGGCGGCAATGGCTATTACCACAGCGCCCCGGCTCCGGCGCAGATTCCCCTGGCCTCCATTCCCAAGGAGGAGCCAGAGGAAACGCCGGAGAATAAACCGGAGAAACAACAGCCGCCTGCCGAACAGGCAATTGCACAAACGCAACCCGTCACCCAGGAACCGCCCCCCAGCGCACCACCTGCCAAGCCTGCCACCCAGGCAATTCCCGGGGTGCACATTGTACAGCCCGGCGACACTCTCAGCGCAATCGCCCGCCGCTATGGCACCACGGTAAACGCCTTGGTGACAGCCAATGGCATGGAAAGCGCCAATGTGCCGCTGCATATCAACAGGCAACTCAGGATTCCCACACCCTCTGCCACCACTCCGCAGACCAAACCGGCCCCGAAACCGCAACCTGCGGCACCGGCCCCTGCGCCTAAACCAGCCACCAAGCCTGCAGCCAGCCCCGCCGCCACCGGCACCACCTACAAGGTACAGTCTGGCGATACCCTTTACCGCATATCACGGCAATATGGAGTATCCCCCAAGGCACTTATGCAGGCCAACGGAATCACGCCGGAAACAGCAAACACCATCCGGGTGGGCACCATATTGCGCATCCCGGCATCTAACTAATCATGAAACAAGTTCTCACTCTCAGTATCGTCTCTCTGTTGCTGGCATCATGCTCCAGCCAGACCTTCTACGAACCCACCTCGCAGGCCCCCCAGCCCCCGGTTCAGCCCGTAGTACCGGTGCAGCGCCCCAATCCGCTGGATTTACCCGGCAAGAACCAACCCGGCTATGTAAACACCTACGCCGCCGGCACCCACGAACACTTTGCCGCGCAGCCCAGCTATCCCACCAATCTCGAACTCTGGTCCGATGATGCTCTGCTGCAGCAGGTGACCCGCGCCAACTCCAAGCTCGTTATCTGCATTCCGCAGCAGCGCGCCCGTCTCTACGTAAACGGCAAGGTTGCCATGGACTGGCCCGTTTCCACCGGCACCAACGGCCACGAAACGCCCACCGGCGTATTCCGAATCATTGAGAAGAACGAGGATCACAAATCCAGCCGCTATGGTAAATTCATCGATGCCGATGGCAAGGTGACCAACAGCAACGCCGATCTTCTGCACGGCCTGCCCGAAGGCCAGACCTTCGAAGGCGCCGGCATGCCCTACTGGCACCGCTTCACCCCGGATGGCGTAGGCCTGCACACCGGCAAGGTAGTTGCCGGCCAGCGGCTCTCCCACGGCTGCATCCGCACCCAGAACCATGTGGCCAAGAAATTCTTCCAGCACTCTGTGCTGCAGCTTCCGGTATACATCACCCGCGCGGTGGAGGATTACTACCGCGGCGGTTTCGTGAAACCCATCGACGTGAAGTACCGTCCGAAGCCCGGCAACGACTACACCGACAACGTGATGCCCACGGAAATCAAGATTGTGCCCGCCAATTCCCCGGAGGCACACTTCCAGGCCTGATTCTTCACCCCCGGCGGCCCTGCCTCCCACCAGGCAGGGCCGCCCTTTATTATATATATATAAGCAATACCATGCCCACCTTCCGGATTCTCCGCTGCGCCAACGCCCAGTTATACATAGCCGCCGCCATCCTGATGATTGGCGCTGCTGTCTATGTACTCTGCTGTAAGGATGCACTCTGGCAGCAGATTGCAGCCGTGGCCGCAGCCATCATCACCCCGGCTTGGGCTGCGCACTACGCCATACTGCGATTCACCGTGGATGCCGCGGGCATCACCCGCCGCAGCATGCGGGGCAGCACCTGCATCAAATGGGCTGAGCTGAGCTCTGCCACCCTGCAGGAATGCCATAACCAGGGTACCGCCAGCTGCACTATCCACCTGCAGGCAGGAGAACAGAAAATGAGCATTTCCTCCGACCTGCTCCCGCTGGACGACGTGCAGGAGCTGGCAAAAGAACTGCGCGAAAGCGGGCTCCTGCATTGACCCTGAAAGCCGTTAGGCATTTTTTGTGAAAAAAGACTTTCCAAATGGGGACTTTCTGGTATAATGCGCGCGTCTGACCACGGCACCCTGCCGCACGGGCCGGAGCCGGGAACCCAGACAATCCCACACATTTATGTCTGATTACACAACACGAGTGCTGGAACAGGTGCGCGCCAAGAACGCGCATGAGCCCGAGTTCCTCCAGGCTGTACAGGAGGTTATTTCCACTATTGAACCTGTACTTTCCGCCAATAAAAAGTACGAAGACAACTGCATTCTCGAGCGTATCGTCGAGCCGGAACGCACCATCATCTTCCGCGTGCCGTGGCAGGATGACGCCGGCAAAATCCACGTGAACCGCGGTTACCGCGTTCAGTTCAACAGCGCCATCGGCCCGTACAAGGGCGGTCTGCGCTTCCACCCCTCCGTAAACCTGGGTATCCTCAAGTTCCTCGGTTTCGAGCAGATTTTCAAGAACTCCCTCACCACCCTGCCCATGGGCGGTGGCAAGGGCGGCGCCGACTTCGACCCCAAGGGCAAGAGCGACGCTGAGGTGATGCGCTTCTGCCAGAGCTTCATGACCGAGCTCTACCGCCATATTGGCGCCGACACCGACGTACCCGCCGGCGATATCGGCGTGGGTGCCCGCGAAATCGGCTACTTCTACGGCCAGTACAAGCGCCTGAGCAACGAATTCACCGGCGTGCTTACCGGTAAGAACCTGAACTGGGGCGGCTCCCTCATCCGCCCGGAAGCCACAGGTTACGGCACCGTATACTTCGCCCAGAACATGCTTGCCACCCGCAACGACGACCTCGCCGGCAAGGTGTGCGTGGTTTCCGGTTCCGGTAACGTGGCCCAGTACCTGGTGGAGAAGCTCAACCAGCTGGGTGCCAAGGTGGTAACCATGTCCGACTCCAACGGCTACATCTACGACCCCGAGGGCATCAACGCTGAAAAGCTTGCCTGGATTATGGAGCTCAAGAACGTGCGCCGTGGCCGTATCAAGGAATACGCCGATGCCTTCAAGAGCGCCCAGTACTTCGAGGGCCAGCGCCCCTGGAGCGTGCCCTGCGATTGCGCCTTCCCCTGCGCTACGCAGAACGAAATCAACGGTGCAGAGGCTGCCACCCTCATCAAGAACGGCTGCATGCTCGTGGCCGAGGGTGCCAACATGCCCACCGACCTGGAGGGTATCAATAACTACCTGGCCGCCAAGATTCTCTACGGCCCGGCCAAGGCTGCCAACGCCGGCGGCGTTGCTACCTCCGGTCTCGAAATGAGCCAGAACAGCATGCGCCTGAGCTGGAGCCGCGAAGAAGTGGATGCCAAGCTCTTCGGCATCATGAAGAACATCCACGAAAACGCTTACAGCCACGCCCGCGAGTTCTCCAAGGACTGCACAGATACCTTCACCAACTACGTGGCCGGTGCCAATATCGCCGGTTTCGTGAAGGTGGCTGACTCCATGATTGCCCAGGGCATCGTGTAATACTCACCACCGATTCCTGAAATACGCCGCCGCACCCTGCCCCGCCTCTGGGGCACTGCGGCGGCGCTTTTTCAGCGATTTTTCTCCCCAAATCGCACGTTTTCAACTTGCTATCGGCTGCATATGTGTTATTATGTATAATAACCATGCGTAACATGAACCGTTTTCTATCCATTATCCTGAGTCTGGTAATACTGTTGGGCCTTTTTGGCTGCCAGCAGCAGCTGGGCAGTGATGCACGCACCCCCAAGTACGTGTACCAGAAGGGATACACACCCAAGAAAATGAGCAACGGCAAGGTCACCATACCGAGCCGAGCACCAGCCCGCATCAAACGGGCCATTGCAGCCGGCAACAAGATTGTAGGCAAACCCTATCGCATGGGCGGAGGCCACGGCAAACACATAGACTCCGGCTATGACTGCTCCGGCTCTGTGGCCTTTGTACTGCGTGAGGCGGGCATGCTGAAGAAGGGCGCCTTCCCCTCCTCCCGTGACTTTCTGAAGTGGGGGCACCCCGGTTTCGGCAAATGGCTCACCGCCTACGCCAAGAAAGGCCACGTATTCCTGATGATTGCCGGCATGCGATTCGACACCACCGGCACCAGCCGCGGCATCGGCCCCCGCTGGTACACCGAATCCCGCCCCTGCGGCGGCTTCTACGTGCGCCACATCCCGGGCTTCTGATACCTTCTCCTACCCTCTGAATAAAACACTAACCAACCATATTATCCTTAAAGATGAACGAATTAAACGCACTCAACCACGGCACCCAGCGTATTGACAGCATCATGCAATACTGGGGGCTGGATAATCACGACCTCGTCACCGTCTCCACCGAGCAGCTCACCCACAAGCAGGTGCAGAAGGCTCGCCAGGGCCGCGAACTCACCCTCAAAATGATGCAGAAGGTGGCCCGCGCCCTCAATGTCGCCATCTGGTACCGCCTGGATGACGAAGCCAAGGAGACGTACTACGAGTACATCCACCGTGACCTCTTCACCTACGCCAAGGGTTTCGACCCCGACTGGGTGGACCCCAACCAGCGGTAATTTACGATTTCAGATTTACGATTTACGACTTTCCCCTGCGGAGGTCGTAAATCGTTATCTGAAGATTTCGTTTTGCCACACGCCATGTCGACTGAATTTAAAGATCGGACCCGGCAATTCAGCATAAGAGTAATTCGATTAGTCGAAAAAATCCCGACCTCCGTGACAGGCGATATCCTTGGACGGCAGCTACTGAGATGCGCAACATCCGTTGGAGCCAATTATCGTGCAGCCTCACGAGCAAAATCAGAAAAAGACTTTCTGAATAAAATGAAAATATGCGAGGAAGAAATCGATGAAACGCTTTACTGGCTGGAACTCATCAAACACGCACAGATATTTGACGAGTCCAGGATGCAACCGCTTATTGCAGAAGCTGATGAACTGTGCGCCATCATAACCGCCATTTGCAAAACAACATCCGCCAAACTCCGCCAGCCCATTCGTAATTCGTAATTCGTAATTCGTAATTCGTAATTCGTAATTCGTAATTCGTAAATCATAAATCATAAATCGTAAATCCAAGATGCCTTTATCCGTCACAGAGCTGGTCTGTCGCCTGAAACACACCGTTGAGGTCAACGTGGGCGAGCAGAGCGTGGTAGGCGAAATCGGCTCCTGCAAGGCAGCCAGCAGCGGGCATATCTATTTCACCCTCAAGGATGCACACTGCCAGCTCCAGTGTGCTCTTTATGCCTTCCGCGCACGCAGCCTGCGACTGCAGCTGCGCGAGGGCATGCTGGTGGAGCTGCGAGGCAAAGCCACCGTATGGGAAGGCCGCGGCGCCCTTCAATTCATTGTCGATTCCGTGAAGGAAGCCGGCGTGGGCACCCTGCAGCAGCAGTTTGAAGCCCTGAAGGCCCGGCTGGCCGCCGAGGGGCTTTTCGACCCGGCACGCAAGCGCCCCATTCCACGTTTCCCGCAGAGCGTGGCCCTGGTCACCAGCGCCACAGGCGCTGTCATCCAGGACATGCGCCACCGGCTGGAGCAGCGAGCCCCGTGGATTACCACCTACCTCTACCCCGTGCCAGTGCAAGGCAAAGGCGCAGAACTGGGCATAGCCCGCGCCTTGGAGCAACTGGGCAACCCCAGCCGCTACAATATGCCGGCAGTGGACTACATCATCATCGCCCGCGGTGGCGGCAGCCTGGAGGATTTGTGGTGCTTCAATGAAGAGGTACTGGCCCGCGCCATTGCCGCCTGCCCCGTTCCCGTGGTCTCCGCCGTGGGGCATGAGACCGATTTCACCATTGCAGACTTTGTGGCAGACCTGCGCGCGCCCACCCCCACAGCAGCTATTGAGCTCACCACGCCGGATGCCGCAGAACTGCGCGCCTGGCTGGCCGGCACCGCACGCCACTTGCGCCAGCAGGTTTCGCGCAACCTGCAGTTAGCCCGCCTGCGTCTCAAGGTGGTGCAGCAGAGCCGCCTGGGCACCCCGCAGGAGCTGCTTGCCCCCTACCAGCAACAACTCGATTCCCTTACCGATGAACTGCACGTCGCCCTGCACAACCGGCTGCAGAAGGAGCGCAACCGTCTGAGTCTCTGCGCCGCCAGGCTCTCCGCACCAAGCGTGCTGCAGCACATACGCTATGCCGCAGCCAGCCTGCAGCAGAACCGCAATCTCTTGCTCAGCGCTCTTCTCAACCGCCTGAACAACAACAAGGCCAGACTCGAAACCCTGGCCGCCAGGCTGGCTGCAGCCAGCCCGCAGAATGCGCTCGACCGCGGATTCGCCCTGGTGAGCACACCAGATGGCAAGCTGGCCAGAGACGCCTCCGTCCTCTCCCCTGGCGATGAACTCAGAATCCGCCTGGCCAGGGGCGAAACCACCGCCGTTGTCAAATAAAGCCCCCTTCCCATTCCCTATGAAACACGCACTTCTTCTACTGCTCACCCTTCCCACCCTGGCCCAGAGCTACTACGACCAGAACGGAGCCTTCCAAGGGCGCATCGACAACGGCAGAATCTACGACCGCAATGGAGCCTACCAGGGACGCATTGATAAAGACGGCCGATTCTATGACCGCAACGGAGCCTACCAGGGACGCCGCGATAATGACCGTTTCTACGATAAAAACGGCGCCTATCAGGGCAGAACAGAGAACGGACGCTTCTACGACCGCAACGGCGCTTACCAGGGACGCCAGGAAAATGGCCGTTTCTATGATAAAAATGGGGCATACCGTGGCAGAAAACAATAAATTTTCCATTTTCTGCAAAAAAAGTCTTGCAATGCAGCTAAGACTGGTGTATATTCCCCCCGCACCCAGTGCGAAACCCAAGATGCTCGGATGGCGGAATTGGTAGACGCGTTAGACTAAGGATCTAATGGGGAGACCCGTGGGGGTTCGAGTCCCCCTTCGAGCATAAGAAAGACCTGCAAGCAATGCTTGCAGGTCTTTTTACTTCCCATGAGCCAGGCCCTTTTTCCTTGACTTTTCAGCTATTCTGGGCTAGAAAAGAGCATACGGTTCGCACTCTCCCATGAAAGGCATTGTACTCGCAGGCGGCTCAGGCACCCGGCTCTACCCCATTACTAAAGGCGTCAGCAAGCAGTTGTTGCCCGTCTTCGATAAGCCCATGGTTTATTATCCGATTTCTGTGCTCATGTTAGCCGGAATTCAGGATATTCTCATCATCACCACACCGGAAGATATGCCTGGTTTCCAGCGACTGCTGGGAGACGGCAGCGATTACGGCGTACGCTTTTCATACGCCGTGCAACCCAGCCCGGACGGACTGGCCCAGGCATTCATCATCGGGCGGGAGTTCATTGGTTGCGACGATGTATGCCTTATTCTGGGAGACAGTATCTTTTACGGCAACGGGCTCACTTCCCTGCTCAAGCAGGCCGTGCACACAGCAGAGAAAAAGAAGCAGGCCACCATCTTCGCCTATCAGGTTCAGAATCCGGAAAATTATGGTGTGGCGGAGTTCGACAAGACGGGCAACTGCCTTTCTATTGAGGAAAAACCCAAATCACCAAAATCCAATTACGCCGTCGTCGGCCTTTATTTCTACCCGAACGATGTGGTGGAAGCGGCCACCAAGGTTACCCCCTCTGCACGCGGAGAGCTGGAAATCACCAGCATCATCCAGCAATACCTGGAGCAGAAGCGACTGAAAGTACAGACACTGGGGCACGGCCACGCCTGGCTGGACATGGGCACGCATGACTCGCTCTCCGAGGCATCCACTTTTGTGGAGGTGATTCAGAAGCGACAGGGCTTCGTTATCGCGTGTCTGGAAGCCATTGCTTACCGGAACGGCTGGATGAGCGCAGAAAAATTGCGCCAGGTAGCCGAGCCCATGAAGAAGAATTCATACGGACAGAGACTCCTTTCCCTGCTCAATTAGACCTTAAGACGGCACCACATGAAAAACATTCTCGTCAGCGGAGGCGCGGGCTTTATCGGGTCGCACGTGGTGCGGCACTTCGTCACCAAGTACCCGGAGTACCGCATCATCAACGTGGATTCACTTACCTACGCCGGCAACCTGAACAATCTCAGAGAAGTTGAAACCCGCTCCAATTACTCATTCATCCGGGCTGACATCTGCGACTTCGGAAGAGTGTGTGCCTTGATGCAGGAGTATGAAATTGATGGCATTCTTCATCTGGCAGCAGAAAGCCATGTGGACCGCTCTATTGCCGACCCCTTCATTTTCGCCCGCACCAATGTCTTGGGCACTCTCAGCCTGCTGCAGGCTGCCCGCCAATACTGGAATGGTAACTGGGCAGGTAAGAGATTCCTCCACATTTCCACAGACGAGGTGTATGGCGCACTGCCCATGAATAATCCCGATGGCGGACCACCCTACGGAGATGAGATTTTCACCGAAAAAACACCCTACTCGCCCCACAGTCCCTACAGTGCATCCAAGGCCAGCAGCGACCATTTTGTACGCGCCTACCACGACACCTACGGCATGCCCACCGTGGTCACGAATTGTTCTAACAACTACGGGCCCTACCAATACCCGGAAAAACTCATTCCTCTGACCATCTCCTGCATCCTGCACAACAGGCCCATCCCCGTGTACGGCAAGGGAATCAACGTGCGCGACTGGCTGCATGTGGAAGACCACGTCAGGGCGCTGGACTGCGTGTTCCACCACGGCACCACCGGCGAGACCTACAACATCGGATCCAGAAATGAATACCGCAACATTGACCTGATTCAGCTCCTGAGCCACTACATGGATGAATTACAGGGCAATCCAACCGGCACAGCTGCAAAACTCATCACCTACGTTGCAGACCGCTGCGGCCATGACCTGCGCTACGCCCTCGATATCACAAAAATCACCACGGAACTAAACTGGAAACCTTTGATTCCCTTCGAGCAAGGGCTCAAAACCACCATCCAATGGTACCTGGACAACCAGCTCTGGCTTCATGAGCAGCCTCAATTTCCCCAATCACAAAAACGGGACACATCTCACTGAAACCTAACCTTTTTACTTGACGAGCGCTGCCGTTACCCAGTATGATTAAAACCCAAGACTAATAGCCCGCTCATGAAACAAGAAGCCACTCCCCCAGCGCAAGGCAATTCCAACACCGGCATCCAGGTATCTGTCCTGGTGCCTGTGTTTAACACCGGAAAATGCCTGCAGAGATGCCTGGACACGCTCGCAGCGCAGGACTGCGTGGGTATAGAAGTCATTTGCATAAATGATGGCAGCACCGATCAATCTGGAAACATCCTGGAACGGCAAGCCGCGGTCGACAAACGCTTCCGAGTCATTCACCAGGCTAACGGCGGCTACGGTAAAGCCATGAACCAAGGGTTGTCTGTTGCCAAGGGAACCTATATCGGCATCGTAGAGCCCGATGACTGGGTAGAGAGCGACATGTTTTCGCACCTGCTGAAACTCGCCCAGACTACCAACGCCGATATAGCAAAAGCAAACTACGGCATAGAACGCAAAAAACAGAGTCGTACGAATGATAAGTTCCGCGACATTGATGAAGGCGCCAGCTTTATTCCAACAGAGCTGCCGGAATATCTGCGCGGCTCCCCCAGCATCTGGTCCGCCATTTACCGTACAGACTGGTTGAGGGAACACAACATCCGATTTTCTGAAACCCCCGGCGCAGCATTCCAGGATCTCGGTTTCTCCATTCGCACCTGGTTGGCAGCCCGCAGCATTGCGCTTACCCGTTATGCCCCCTATCACTACTGGGAGGACAACCCGACCTCCAGTTCTCGTAAAATGGAAGACGGCGCCTGGGCTGCATTTCGGGAGCTTCAGCTTCTATCCGAGGTATTCGCAGGCATTCCTGAGAAGGAATCGCTTGTACGCAGCCATATCGTATTCCGTATTTTCTCCACCTTACGAGCAGACTACAGATTACGCATCCGGAACACCGTCAAGAGCTTTCTGCTTAAATACTCGCACATGCTCAATGACCATTTCCCGCTGCACACCCTCAACCGGGAGGTATTTACCAGGAACGAATGGTATGATTTACAGCTGATATACAACGCCCCGCTGACATTCCCCCGGAAGAGTAAGACCAGAGTAAACACCCTCCAGCGCATCATCTCATACCGCAAGGAAGCTAATCACCATGTATTCCGACTTCTGGGTATGACCCTGATGATGAAGAGAAAGCGTCCAATCACATCTACCGCTCCGAAGCGGACATACCACAAATTCACAGCAAAAATCACACAATCCGTTCCGGATGCCCAGAACCGGCCAGATGTCAGCGTCATCGTGCCGGTATACAACGCAGAGGCTTTCCTTGCCCGCTGTTTGAAGAGCCTGACCGAAAGCAGCTTGCAATCTCTGGAAATCATCTGCATCAACGATGGTTCCACCGACTCCAGCGACCGCATTCTTCAAGACTGGGCAGGCAGAGATCCCCGCATCAGAATTTTCTCTCAGAAAAACGCAGGCGTAAGTGCCGCCCGCAATCTTGGCCTGCAGCACGTGACAGGACATTACCTCGCTTTCGTGGATGCGGATGATGAGGTCACCCCTGAATACTTATCCAACATGTACACGGCTGCAGTCAAATACAATGCTGACCTTGTCGTATGCGGATACCGGCAATACAATGCCCAGGGAAAATACAAGGCCATTTCGCAGCCATTCAGGCATTTCCCCCAGCTGAGTCCAGAGGAACTGATGAAACTGCCAGCCAGTGTCTGCAGCCACCTGTATGCGACCAAGGTTCTTCAGACCCCCGATGGCACCGCCCGTTTCCCACTCGGGGTGCGTTATGGAGAGGACACAGCCTTCCATTATTCCCTGTATCCGCAATGCCGCCGCGCCGTACAAATAGAAGAGAACGGCTACATCATCTATTACACAGAAGGTTCCTCCAACAGCAAAGCAGCAACCGTGGTCTTTGACATGCTGCAAGCCACCGCCTGGCTGGCAAGCCAATACAAACAGCACCCCAAATCACCGGAACTCACCGAATGTATCGTACGCTATGCTTCGCATGCCCTTCGGCGTATCCATTCACTGGGGCTGCACAACAAACAAAAGGCCGCAGCTGCCACGCTCAGGGAAATTCTGCTTAAAGAAGGCATCACTCCTCACCAGCTCCAATCTCTGAAAAAACGTGACGCCGCGCTACTCACCAGCATTCTGAACGGTGGAAACGGGCTCAACCTTTCGTACTATTTCAAACGATTAAAGAAGCGCCTTAAGCGCCTGACTCACTAAACCGGCACCTTCGTCTTTCCCCACCTCTATCATGAAACTCGGCGTCTTAACTCATCCGCTCTATGGAAACTATGGAGGTATGTTACAGGCATACGCAATAGTCAAGATACTGCGGCATTGCGGTCATGAAGCATACAATCTGGACTATGAACCGAGAAGTTACCGCAAAATTCTGCACAGTCCTATCAAACGTCTGAAAGAACATTTTCGCATTCAGCTTCTTCACTGCACATGGCTACGTCCTGGATTCAGAACACCGACTATACCGCAGATTGCCATCGGGCAGGATTTTGAAACAAAGTACGTCCCCCACCTCTGGATAGGAGATAATCCGGCAGCAAGGCTGAAGGAACATGCCATAGAAGCCGTAGTGGTTGGCAGTGATCAGGTCTGGCGTGGCGCCTATGCCAGACCCATGATGTCGCTTCCCTTTTTCTTTCTGGATTTTGCCTCACAACAGGTTCGCAACAAAAGCATAGCATACGCCGCCTCCTTCGGAACCGACACATGGGAAGGCGACCAGCAGGAAACAGTGAAATGCCAACAGCTGGTAAGCGAGTTCCGCGCAGTTTCTGTAAGAGAAGCGTCAGGAGTTTCTCTCTGCAAACAAACATTCAATACAGATTCCGTGCGCGTGGCAGACCCGACCCTGCTACTGCACGCAGATGACTACTCTACCCTGATTGAACAGGAGGAAACATGGACCCCGGAAAATCCGTATATTGCCACGTATATTCTGGATCATTCCGCCCCCATCAGAGACGCCATCTCGGCAACAGCTCAAAGCAAGCAACACGCCGTGCAGGCATTGAAAGCAGACTCTTCTGCGCCTGCCATAAGAGACCGCCTGCCCATCAGCGTGACTCAATGGCTTCGACTGATACGCGATTCGGAATGCTTGATTACAGATTCCTTCCATGGTTGCGTATTCGCCATCATATTCAACAAACCCTTTGTCTGTCTGGGAAACAAGAAACGAGGAATAGCCCGTTTTGAATCATTGCTATCCACATACGGTCTTAAGGAGCGAATTGTCACCGAGATTTCAGATTCTGCCATACAACGAGTACTGAGTACCCCTGTTGATTGGGAATATGTCAACACTGTTCATTCGAACGAACGGGAAACAGCCCTGCAATTTCTCCACAGCAATCTGGACTAACCCAGTTAAGCCACATCCGCACCGAATAAAACAGTTACCAACCCACCCAAAATGAGTGAAGCACTTGTCAGTATCGTTGTACCCTGTTATAACGCAGAAGCGTACGTTCATCGGCTGCTCGATTCCATTTTATCGCAAACCTATAAGAAACTGGAGCTCATACTCATTAACGATGGATCCACAGACGATACAGGTAAGGTCATCAAGAGATACACCCCCTTGTTGGAAGAAGCCGGCATCAAGGTCACATACATCGAACAGGAAAACGGTGGACAGTCACCAGCCATCAATGTGGGCATCAAGCTCGTCAGCGGAGATTTCATGACCTGGCCGGACTCAGATGACTGGTTAACCCCGGACTCCATTGAAAGGCGTGTACGATTCCTGCAGGAACACCCCGAAGTGGCTATGGTTCGCTGCAATAACGAAAAAATTCAGGAAGACACGGGCGCATCGCTTGGATTATTTGAAGCTCCGCATGATAAACCCGTTGTCATTGACAACCTTTTCGAGAAACTGAGAGACAGCAAGACATGGATGGCGCCAGTTGCCTTTCTTGTACGCATGAGCCATTTTGATCAGGTTAATCCGGAGCATGACATCTACGTTCACAGGAAAGCCGGGCAAAATGTTCAAATGATGCTTCCACTAGCCCAGAATTTCCCCTGCTGGCAACTTCCGGAAGTATCAGGCTACTACTTAATCAGAGCAAACAGCCATTCCCATTCACAAAAAAACGTTCGCAAACCGCATTGAGTATGAAGACATATGTGAACAGGTTATCCTGAACACACTCTCCCGGATTAAGGCAGATGATGCCGCCCTGACCTGCATAAAACAACAATACGCATGGAAACGCATCCTGATAGCAAAGAAATACGCCCCCCTCACAAGCGTGATTAGCTATGTCAAAAAGGCTTGGTCTGTTGTTGCGGAGAAAAATCTTCTTGTATTAGCGGTCATCACTCCGCGCAATATCTTCCGACTGTTTAAAAACAGACTCCCCGGGGTCTGATACCAACATAATCGACGTCACTTCAATCTATTCCCTTCATTAACCCTTCGACAACATTCACCCGGCAAAGAGCAATTCCTGAGACGTATCCCGTATTGCAGTATGCCGATTCGCCGAAAATTCAATCTATACAAATCGAGGAATCATTCCCACCCCATATCCAAACCATGCAGAAAAAATACATTACCCCACCTGATAATTGCACAGGCTGCGGTCTCTGCGCCAGCATATGTACACGAAATGCCATCCGGATGGTCTGGAGTCCAGAGGGTTTCCCAGTACCAGAGGTAAATAGTGAAGCGTGTATCAATTGTGGTCTCTGCGCCAAGCAATGCATTGCCCTGGAACCTTCTGCCGAATACCACGATGACATCACCTCTGTTACCTCATATGGCGGCTGGAATAAGGATTCCGACATTCACCTTCAGAGTTCCAGTGGCGGCATTTTCTCTGCTTTGGCAGTGCAGACCATAACCCAGAATGGAGTCGTATTTGGTGTAAAATGGCAGGATAAGCTGACTGCGGTATTTGACAAGGTCGATACCATTGAAGGGCTGGCACAGTTGCGTGGCTCCAAATATACTCCCGCGCTAGCGGGAAATGTGTATACCGAGGTTCTTCAGGAGTTAAAAAGTGGGCGTAAAGTGCTTTTCAGCGGCACGCCATGTCAGGTACATGCGCTGCGAAAGTACCTGCGAAAACCCTATGAGAACTTACTCACCATTGATATTGTCTGCCACGGAAGTCCCTCACACCTCATTCTGGAAAAATACATACAGGAACACGAAGAACAGAGCGGCAAGACCATAGACCACGTATCATTCCGAGACAAACCGGAAGGATGGCAGAACTTCCACGTTACGCGCCATTATACAGACGGAACTACGGCATCTTTACCGCTCACAACAGACACATACATGCGTATGTTCCTGTGTGATAGAGCATTAAACAAGGTATGCTATAATTGTCCTTACGCACACATTCCCCGACAAGGCGACATCACCCTGGGTGATTACTGGGAGGTACAAAAGATTCATCCAGACTGGCCACTCCACAAAGGGATTTCCGCAGTTCTGGTCAATTCCGAACAAGGAGAACAGGCATTGTTGCAATTAGGCGATAAAATCGAGCTTCGTAAAGAACCCTTTGTCAATATCTATTCAGGGCAATCTGTAGTATACGTCCGTCCTGAGTCTGAGATTCCCAATGTTCGTGAGCTGGTGCTCAAAGAGATAAAAACCTCAGCACTGGCAGATATACACAAACGCTTCGGCAACAGCAGGAAGATTGGTCCGTTCATCCTGAACACTAAGAGCTTATTATATAAAATCGTCTTTTTCCCGTTATATCTTGCAGATAAGAAAAAACGGAAGAAGCGCCGAGCCAGCCTCTAGGATGCCATAAAAAAAGCCAGCGCCCGCGAATAATTACCCAAGCTGGGCTAACTCCTCTTCAGAGGGAGTACCAACGAGGTCGCTGCAAGTCTGTTTTTTCACCCCAAAGCTTCTGACATACGGACAAGCAAAAAGCTTGAACTGGCAGCGGGTGCGGTGTTAGAATGCAGGAGCACCTATGGCAGAAAAACCCGCGCTCAGCCCGATGATGGATCAGTACCTGCGTATGAAGCAGTCACTGCCGGGGGATGTGTGGTTGTTTTTCCGCCTGGGCGATTTCTACGAAATGTTCTTCGAGGATGCAGTGGAATGCTCTGCAGCCCTGGGACTTACACTCACCAAGCGCCAGACGATACCAATGTGCGGCGTGCCCTACCACGCGGCAGAGGGCTACATAGGCCAGGCGGTCAAGATGGGCAAGCGCATCGCCATTGCCGAACAGATGGCCACCCCGGTGCCGGGCAAGCTGGTACCGCGTGAGATTACCCGCATCATCTCTGCCGGCACCCTGGCAGACCTGAGCCTGCTGGACTCCAGCGAACACAATTACATCGCCGCCTGTTTTCACGAGAAAAACACCTGGGGCCTTGCCTGCGCCGACCACACCACCGGCGAATTCACCGTGGCCGATTACCCCAGTTTCGAAGCCATGAGCGAGGAAGTGGCCCGCATTCACCCGCGGGAGCTGCTCATCAGCCAGGAGCAGCCGGACGATTTTCCCAGGCTGCCCGTCACGCTGATGTATGATGGCTACACCTTCCTGCCCGGCCTGGCAGATACCTTCCTGAAATCACACTTCCGCGTGCATTCGCTGGAGGGCTTCGGCTGCGCCCACCTCGGCCCTGCCCTGGGAGCCGCCACCGCTATTCTGCACTACTTAAAGCACCAGCTGCGCCGCCAGACAGACCACCTGCGCACCCTCTCCCTGCGCGCCACGGAGAACGCCGTGATGATTGACACGGCCAGCCGCCGGAATCTCGATTTGGTGGAGGCCCGCGGCGGCCACAAGAACACCCTGCTGGGCACGCTGGATAAGACCAGCACCCCCATGGGCGCCCGCAAGCTGCGCGACTGGATTCTACACCCCACCTGCTGTATGCAGGAGCTGCTGCGCCGCCAGAACCTCATCGCCGGGTTCCTGAAGGAACCGTTCCTGATGTCGGAGCTGCGCAACTCCTTCAAGGGAGTGCGCGATACGGAGCGTCTGGTCTCCCGCTTGTCGCAAGGTGCCGGCAATGCCCGCGACCTGCTGGCCCTGGGCACCTCTCTGGCGCACCTTCCCGCCATTGTGGATGACCTGGCCGCCCTGCAGCAGCATGAGGCGCTCTTCACCCCGATTCTTGAGCGTCTGGGCAATTTCGAGGAACTTACCGAGCTGCTCACCAGCGCCGTAGTGGATGAACCGCCCATCACCATCAAGGAAGGCGGCATGATTCGCGATGGCTACAACGAACAGCTGGATGAGCTGCGCGCCGCCTCCCGCGAGGGCAAGGACTGGCTGGCCGCCCTGGAGGCCCGCGAACGAGCCGCCACCGGCATCGATTCCCTTAAAATCCGCTACAACAACGTATTCGGTTACTACATCGAGGTAACCAAGGCCAATTTCTCCAAGGTACCGCAGGACCGCTACGTGCGCAAGCAGACCCTGGCCAATGCAGAGCGCTTCGTGACCGATGAGCTCAAGAAGATGGAAGGCACCATTCTGGGGGCAGACGAACGCGCCCGCCAGCTGGAGTACGATTTATTCTGCAAACTGCGTGAGCAGGTAGCCCTCTTCATCGACCGCATCCAATGCACCTCCGAAGCCCTGGCCGAGATGGACGTGCTGCTGGCACTGGCAGAAACAGCCCAGCGATACCGCTACTGCCGCCCCACGCTGGACATGAGCCGCGACCTGCACATTGTCAATGGACGCCACCCGGTCATCGAACAGGTGCAGACAGACATCTCCTTCGTGCCGAATGATACGGAGATGGAGGCCAATTCTCAGCGCGTGCTCATTCTCACCGGCCCTAACATGGCCGGCAAGAGCACCTACATCCGCCAGGTAGCCCTCATCACCCTCATGGCGCAGATTGGCTCATACGTACCGGCAGATTCCGCCCGTATCGGCCTGGTAGACCGCATTTTTTGCCGCGTAGGCGCCAGCGATGATATCGCCCGCGGCCAATCCACCTTCATGGTGGAAATGAGCGAAACGGCCCTCATCCTGAACAATGCCACCGACCGTTCTCTGGTCATTCTGGACGAAATCGGCCGAGGCACCGCCACCTTCGACGGCCTCTCCATTGCCTGGGCAGTGGCAGAGCACCTGCACGACGTGCTGGGTTCCCGCACTCTCTTCGCCACCCATTACCACGAAATGGTAGACCTGGAGCACACCCACCCCGCCGTGAGCAACTGGCATGTGGAGGTGCGCGAATGGAAGGATGAAATCGTCTTCCTCCGCAAGGTACTACCCGGACCCGCAGATAAATCCTACGGCATTCAGGTTGCACGTCTTGCAGGCTTACCTGCCCCCATTATCGACCGAGCCAAGCAGATTCTCACCCACCTGGAAATGAGCGCTGGTGCCCGCGAGCCCAAGGCAGCCCGCCGCAAGCGCGCCCGCGAGAGCGGCCTCCCCTGCGCAGAGGAAGCCGATGTAGCCCAGCTGGATATGTTCAGCATGCTCGATGAGGGTATCTGATGCTGTTCGCACCGCAAAAGTAAGGAGTTTCCCAAAAATGAGCTTGACTTACAGCGCTGCTGGCATATACTTGAACTGTCATTTAACTTGCGTATGAAAACTCTTTCCCTTGCCACCCTCCTCGTTCTGGCTGCAGCAGCTGTGCAGGCTGCCCCCATTGTGCAGACAAAGGATCTTTCGGAAGACGTTCTGAAAGGCATTGCCACTGACCGCCAGAAGGCCAGCATCGACAGCTATAACAAGGCCGTAGCCCGCGCGGAGAAGAACCGCGAGAAGGCCATGAAGGAAATCAAGAAGATTACCCGCGAGAACGATGCCGGCATGAAGAAGACCATCCAGCGCCGCCAGCTGAACACCATGCTGCCCCCCTGCGAGCGCACCCCGGAAAGCCCCCGCTCCCCGCGTGACCTCCATATCCGCTACTGATTTTCCTCATTTCCTTATTTCCCGGGCAGGAGGCGCACAGCGTTTCCTGCCTTTTTTATACGATTCAGCCTGCTTTATGCTTGAAAAACATGCATTTTGTGAGATAATGAGTCTGGATTACTCATCTTATGGCTGACGAAGAAGAGGATTTTTACAAAGAGCCGACCCGCAAGGAATGGACCGGATTCTGGACGCTTGTAGCGGTTCAGGCGCAGAATGCCTTTAATGAAAAGGCCGTACAATTTTTGTTGATACCGCTGGGCGTATGGCTCTGGCAGGCAAGCGGAAGCACCCTGGAATACATTCTGGGTGCCATTTTCGTGCTGCCGTACATCTTATTTTCACCGCTCTCGGGGTGGATATCCGACTGTTTCTGCAAGACCCGCATTGTGCAGGTCATGAGCGCGCTGCAGATAATCATCATGAGCTGCATGCTGTTCTGCTTCTGCCAGCGAGATATGGAAGCCTCCATCATGTGGTTCGCCATCTTCGCAATCCAGGCCACCATTCTCTCCCCTGCCAAGAAAGGCATCGTCAAGGATCTGCTGGGCTCCAAGTATATCGGCTTCGGCTCCGGCATCATTGAAATGAGCCTGGTATTTGTGCTGCTGCTGGCCCAGATTGGCGTATTCTTCCTGTTCTCCTATCTGATGTCGTATTTCGAACAGAAACCGGAACAGTTTTTCGCAGATATCCCTTTCATTTCGGGCAAAGGCATCGCCCCCGGGGAATACAAGGAACAGCTGCTGGGCTGGCTGACCGTCATTCTCCCCACGGCAGGCTTCATCATCCTGGCATGTCTGGTGCTGGCAGCCTCCTTCCTGCTGCCCTCCTACCCGGCCAAGCAACACAGGCCCTTCAGCTGGAGCCTCTTCTATGAGCATTTCGGCCAGATTAAATACCTGTGGAAAGACCGTCTGCTGCGACTCAGCGAGCTGGGCATTGCCTATTTCTGGTGCCTTGCCGGCTCCCTGTTCCTGATTCTGATTCAGATTGCCAAGGGCATGCAGGCAGCCGACCCGAATGTAGACTTCTCGCTGGAATGCGGTATCCTGATGGCCTGGATGACCGGCGGCGTGGTATTAGGCGGCGTGGTGGCCTCCCAGCTCTGCAAAGGCAAGAACGAACTGGGGCTCATACCCTTTGGCGCCATCGGCATCACGGTCTGCACCCTGTTGCTCACCATTTTTGACGTCAACACCTACATCAGCAACACGCTGCTGGCGCTCACCGGCGCCTTTGGTGCCGCCTACCTGGTACCGCTGAACGCATTCCTGCAGGACAACTGCGACCCCAGCAACCGCGGCAACATCATCGCCGCCGGCAACCTCATTGATAACCTCATGGGTCTTTTTGCCGTGGCGCTCATGTGGGTGATGCACGAGGTGTTCCATGCCTCCCCTCAGCAGCAGTTCTTCGTGCTGTTCGTGATGAGCTTCTTCATCCTGATTTGCTCATTACGTCTCATCCCCCAGGAATTCATTCGTATGATTGGCATCTGGTGCCTGCAGCTGGTATACCGCCCGCGCACCATCAATCTGGAGCGTCTTCCCATGCGCGGTGGCGCGCTGCTGGTGGTGAACCATGTCACCTACGCGGATGCCCTTTTCCTGACCATGGTATGCCCGCGCACCGTGCGTTTCATTGTGGCAGAGGAATTCATGGCCATGCGTCTGCTGGGCTGGGCACTGGAAATCTTCAACTCCCTGCCCATTTCCACCCGCAACCCGCGTGAAACCATTATCAAGGCAGCGCGCGCCATTGAGAACGGCGATATCATCTGCATCTTCCCGGAAGGCCAGCTCACGCGCAGCGGCTGCCTCACCCCCATCCGCCGCGGCATGGAAATGATTGCCCGCCGCGCCAAGGCCCCCATCATTCCGGTGTATATGGACGGGCTCTGGGGCAGTATCTTCTCCTTTTCCCGCAACCGTTTCTTCACCAAGCTGCCCAAGACGCTCAATTATAATTTCACGGTAGCCTTCGGAGCCCCGCTCGACCCGGATACATTCACCAGCCGCACGGTGCTGCGTGCCTTCCGCGAACTTTCGGCCACCTGTCTGGAAACGGCAGAAGACATCAGCCGCGAAGGCCTTATCCGCATGCTGGAGGAACGTGGCACCAAATCACTGGTATTCTACCCCGGAGGTTCACTCACGGCTATTCAGATTGCAGCTGCCCTTATCAGCCGGCAGGCAGATGAGCAGTTCCCCCCGCTGGCCCGCAAGTGGCTGCAGCTGCTCATCGACGGCACGGAGGACCTGCTTGCGCTGCACAGATACTGGCTGAACGTGTGCCAGGTGCGCCGCGTCAATGCCCTCAAGGAGGGCCGCCACCACCTGCTCACCACCGTGGGCCATGGCGAGCCCCAGGAGCTGGTGCTGGCCGTGCTCTGGCCGCTGATTACCCGCACACCGGTGCATCTCATCGAAAGCCCGCAGGAAACGTTGGACACCGCAATCTCCCAGATTGTGGGTGGTGCCCACATGCGCCGCATTCTGCTCACCACCATTCCGCCGCGCCAGATTCCGTTCTACGATTTCAGCGGCGCTCCGGCTATATCCACCCCTAACATGCGCTGGCGCCCCTGCCTCTGCACGCCCATGGGCAATATCATCTCCATGAGCATGTGCCACAGCGTGTTCAAGATGAGCGACGGCACCATCCAGCTGGGTGTGCGCCCGCGTACGCGCGGCCTGCTCCTGCCGGGCTACCGCGTGGAAACACCGGCAGAGGGTTCCACCGCCATCATCAGCGCACCTTCCCTGCGCACGGAATACACCCTGCCATCGCACATTTACCTGGATGAGAGCGGCTTCCTGGCCGAGCTCTCCTGAGCCTGATAACTTTTACGGCTGCCGGAAACGGCAGCCGATTTTTTTCTGTACCGAGCAGAACCAGCAGCGCTCTTCTTACAATTCCCGGCCAAAGACACCGGAGGTACGCCCGCTGGATTCCAGAATCTGCAGACGGGCAGCCGGCAGCACGGTACGCGGCAGCGGGGCATACTTCATACGGTCTCGGAAATAGGCTACCGCACTCTGGGAAATGGCAAAGATACGGGAGAAGCCCTGCTCGCGGGCCTTATCCTCCACAAAACGGCACATGGCCTTGCCATAGCCACGACCCTCGTAGTTTTTCTTGATAAACAGGCAGCCCAGCTCTGCGCAGGAATCCTCGGGATAGGGATAGAGCGCCACGCAGCCCACAATAGTGTCATCCAGGGTGTAGACGTAATAGCTCTGCAGGTGCTCACAGATGCTCTCGTAATCGCGATGCACCAGCTTGGCATCGGCAATGCTGCGGGCAATCATGGAAAGCAGCTCGGGGATATCTTCCTCACGCAGGGGGCGAATTTCGCGGTAAGAGTCGGTGTGCACCATGGTGCCCACACCTTCCTCTGAGAACAACTCATCCAGCAGCACACCACGGCTGCGGCCATCCAGCAGGTGCACACGCGGCACGCCCAGGCGGCATACTTCTGCAGCCTGGCTCAACAGCTCAGGATGCGTGCATTCTGCCAGCTGCGCGGCCACCTCACGCTCCGGCACGGAAAAGATAGGCTGCCCCTCGCGGGTGGGGATACCGCCCTCCAGCAGGCAGATGTACTTAGCTGCGCCCAGCTCCTGCGCCAGGCTCACGCTGGCAGCATCAAACGGCCCCTCACTACCGGAAGCCACAATGGCCACCTGGCGGCGCTCCACAATCTCGCGCACGCGGGCCACAGCAGGTGCACCCTCAGTCAGCGCCAGCTCTGCCAGCGCCGCGTGCATCTCGCACTCCCCTGCCCGGTGTGCAAGGGAGGCGGCATCCGCGCCCTCTGCCACCAGCACAAGGCGCACGCCTACCTCATGCAGAGCATCGGAATCCAGCAGAGCATCCACCAGTTCCTCTGCCCGCAGCAGGCCGGCCGCCACATGCACCACAAACAGGCGGCCGCAGAAATAAGGCACATACTCCAGCGCAGAACGGACATTCATAACAGTTCGAACCAGATTGCCAGAGTATGTGCCTCGATTATTAAACTCAGGACTTATCCTTCTCTGCACCGCCAAAGAACTGGGGCACATAGCCGGAATCCACGGAACCAACCGTCATGCCCTCTTCGTCATCCTCCAGGGGCATATCGCCGGTATCCTTCACGATGTAAGCCTCCTTATCAGCAGAAGGCTTCAGCTTGAAGCTCACCTTCTTCTTAGGAAGCGTAATCTTCTTTTCATTGTAAGGCACAGCCTGCTCCATAGCGCCGCTGATGGATTCGCCGTACATCTCCGGTTCCTCATCCACCGGAATGGCGGGCTCGTCATCCAGTGTGGGCAGCGGAGCGGGCTCCAGACCGGCGGCACGCTGGCGCTCATGAATCATCTGCAGCTGCTCACGCAGAGCGGAAAGCAGGTCGCCATTACCCAGGATATCGGTCACATCAGAATCCTCCTCCTCTGCGCTGCTGGTGGGCAGACTGGCCAGGAAGTCCTCAAATGCGGAAAGATTCGTGGTGCTGCGGAACATACCGTTGAGAATCTCGTAGTCGATATTCTGCATCAGGCTCTCGAAGATGGTGTAGGCCTCGCGCTTGTATTCCACAAGCGGGTCACGCTGGCCCTGGGCACGCAGGCGCACGCCTTCGCGCAAGGCATCCATATCCGTGAGGTGCTTCTGCCAGAGCTTATCGATAGCCTGGAGCATGATGGAACGCTCCATCTGGTCGATGCGGTCGGGACGTTCGCCAGCCACCTTCTTCTCGTACATCTCCTTCACGCGGGCCACAATGTGCGCAGCCACCTCCTCGGGGGTCTTGCCCTGCAGGTCAGATTCCTTCTCGCTCCAGCCCATGGGGAAGGTGGAGTTAATCCACTGCAGCAGGTCAGTGTAACGGAAGGCTCCCGTCTCATCCTCGTTCAGGTAGAGCTCACACTTGTTACCCGTGCCGGTCACCAGGCACTCGTAAAGCATCTCGCGGGGGTCTTCGCACAGCAGGGCATCATTACGCATGGCGTATACAATCATACGCTGCTGGTTCATCACATCATCATAGTCCAGCACATGCTTGCGCCACATGTAGTTGCGCTGTTCCACGCGCTTCTGGGCGCCTTCGATGATGCGGTTCATGAGGGTGTTCTCCACGGCCTCACCTTCCTGCATACCGAAGCGGTCCATCATCTTGGTCATGCGCTCGCTGCCGCCGAAATTGCGCATCAGATCGTCCTCGAAGGAGAGGAAGAACTGAGAACCACCGGGGTCACCCTGGCGGGAGCAGCGACCACGCAGCTGGCGGTCGATACGGCGGGACTCGTAGCGCTCCGTGCCCAGCACGAAGAGGCCACCCAGCTCTGCCACGCCTTCACCCAGCTTAATGTCGGTACCACGACCGGCCATGTTGGTGGACACCGTCACGGCGCCACGCTGACCGGCGCGGGCCACGATTTCGGCTTCGCGCTGGTGGTTCTTGGCGTTCAGCACCTCATGCGGCACCTTGGCAAAGCTCAGCATGCGGGAAAGCGTCTCAGAGGCTTCCACACTGGCAGTACCCACCAGCACGGGCTGCCCCTTCTTGTGCAGCTCCACAATCTTGCCAACCACGGCGTTGAACTTCTCGCGGCGGCTGCGGAAAATAAGGTCGTTCTGATCCTCGCGGATGCAGGGACGATTGGTCGGAATGGGCAGCACGTCCAGCTTGTAGATATCATGGAACTCAGCAGCTTCCGTCTCAGCCGTGCCGGTCATACCAGCCAGGCGGCTGTACAGGCGGAAGTAGTTCTGAATGGTGATGGTGGCGTAGGTCATGTTTTCGGCCTCAACTTCCACACCCTCCTTGGCTTCCACAGCCTGGTGCAGGCCCTCGCTCCAGCGGCGGCCCGGCATCTCGCGGCCCGTGTTCTGGTCGATGATGACAATCTTGTTGTCCTTCACCACGTATTCCACATCCTTTTCGTAGATGGTGTAGGCCTTGAGCAGCTGGCTGGTGGTGTGCAGGCGCACGCCGGTTTCGTCCAGACGCTTCATGAGGGCGGTCTTGCGGGCCTCCTTCTCGCGCTCACTCAGCTTCTCATCTTCATCGATGTTCACGAACTCAGTGCCGATATCCGGCAGCACGAAATTCTCCGGATGCCCGGGGCTGATAACCTCGCGCCCCATTTCCATGAGGTCGGCATCGTGGGTCTTTTCATCGATGGTGTAGTAAAGTTCTTCCTTGAGCTTGAAGAGCTCAATCTTACGCGGATCCTGGTAGAGGAAAAGCTCATACTTCTCCACCATGCGGCGGAATTCCGGGTCCTGCTGGGAGCGCATGAACGCACGGTTGCGCGGCTGGCCCAGCTTCACCTTGAACAGGCAACGGCCGGCGCGGTCGGTATCGCCTTCCTTGGCATACTTCACAGCCTTCTCCATGAGCTCATTGCACAGAGCAACCTGCTTACGCACCACGTTCTCGATAAGCGGCTTGAGGGTATCATACTGCTGCTCGTGTTCAATAACGGCAGGGCCGGAGATGATGAGCGGGGTACGTGCCTCGTCAATCAGAATGGAGTCCACTTCGTCGATAATGGCGAAGTAGTGACCGCGCTGCACCTGGGCATCCTTGCTGGAGGCCATACCGTTATCGCGCAGGTAGTCGAAGCCGAATTCAGCATTGGTACCGTAGGTAATATCCTGAGCATACTGGCGGCGGCGCAGGTCGCTGGGCATCATGCTCTGGATGCAACCGATGGTGAGGCCGAGGAAGGAGAACAGAGCACCCATCCACATGGAGTCACGGCGGGCCAGGTAGTCGTTCACCGTCACCACGTGCACACCCATGCCGGTAAGGGCATTCAGGTACACCGGCAGCGTTGCCACCAGGGTCTTACCTTCACCTGTGGCCATTTCTGCAATGAAACCACGATGCAGCGCAATACCACCAATAAGCTGCACATCGAAATGCACCATATCCCACTTGATGGGCGTGCCGCACACATCCACCATCTGGCCGCAAAGCAGGCGGGCACCACACTTCACCACAGCAAAGGCTTCCGGGAGAATGGTTTCCAGATACTTGGCGCGCAGCTTGGCAAACTTGGGTTCGATTTCAGCCAGAGCCTTCTTACCAGCCTCAATGGATTCCGCCGTAGCCTCCACCTTGGGCAGCTTGGGGAACTCAGGAGCCAGAGATTCAAAACGGGCATTCAGCTGAGCGGCATACTGCTCCAGCTGCTCGGCAGAAGAGGCGAGAACCACACCACGGGTGGGCAGATCCATGGGCGTGAAGCGGTGCAGGTGAGCCTGCCACTCGCGGGTCTTGCCTACCAGGAAATCGCGATCCTTCCCTTCCCAGGATTTTTCAAGGTCCAGAATACGGCGCACCACCGGCTTCAACTTGCGCACCTCGCGCTGGTTCTTAGAACCCACGATTTTGTTCAGAATCCACTTAATCATATCAGAAAACTTTCAGAAAATATCAGATGACAGTCCACCACGCCCGCGCACGCGGCATGCGGTTCGCGATTGTAGCACAAGCTCCAATCTTTGGCAAGCCAATGTCTACCTATGAAGCAAATATGACTCAATCTCCAGCCCCTGCACCGGCATCCCGATAGCTGGACCAGATATAGCGAGTGAAAAGTACCTTCAGGGAAGCTGTGAGCGGCACAGCCAGCAGGGCGCCAACCACGCCGCCGATGACGAAGCTCCAGAAGAGCACGGAGAACATGATGGTGAGGTCGTGCATCTTCACACGGCTGCCCAGGATGCGCGGCTGCAGCACCCAGCCATCGAACTGGCTCACACAGGCAAAAATGGCACTTACAATGACCACATGGCTCACATCATGCCAGGTGAACCAGGCAATGAGCACCGCGGGAATCCAGGTCCCAATCATACCCAGGTAGGGAATCACACCCAGCAGAGCAGCAGCGGCGGCAATCGTGACCGCATACGGCAAGCCCATAATCTTCAGCGCAATAGCCAGAATAATACCATCAATCACGCTCACCAGCATCTGACCGCGCACAAAGGAAATGATGTAGTCATTGATTTCCTGCAGGGTTCCCACCACTTCCTCACGGAAGACGGAGCGGCGGATAGGAAGCATCGTGTGCCAGTTCTTCGCTATGCTGGCACTTTCCAGCAGGAAATAGAACAGGAATACCGGCACCATGATGGCACCGATAAGTACCATCGACAAGCCGGAAAGCGCCCGGGTTCCCGCCGTGAGCCAGGCGAGGCCCTTTTCGGTGAGATACGATGAATTAAAGCTCAGAATAGCGGTCAGCTTACCCTCATAAGTTGTTTCCTGGGAAAGATTCTCGTAATCCTCCAACGGCAACTCGGATGCACGGGCATCCTTGAGCATCTTACCGTACAGCATATCAATCCCCCTCTGCAGCAGTCGATTTTCAGCCAGTTGAGCCTTGCCGCCCTCCACGGCGCTCACCAGAATCTGCTCGCGTTTGGAAATCAACTCACCGGTCTGATTCACCAGCGGCGGCACAATCGTGAGCCCCAGCCCCACCAGCATCACACCAGCAACCGCCATGACCGACACCACGGCCCACACGCGTTTCTTGATACGCTTCTGCACCAACGCCACACAGGGAGACAGAATATAAGCAAAGAAACCGGCAATCACCACAGGCAGAAGCACCGGCTCCAGCGCCACAAACAACGCCCCCAGACCAAAAAGCAAGCCACAGACCAGTATCACCACCACAGCCAGGGCAATCCCGGTAAGCGCAGCCCAACAAATTTGCCGTTGAAAAATTGTAGGTACGTCCCTATCCTGAAGCTTCATGCCGGAATAATACCCTCATTCCGCCTTACCGTCAACGCCAAAAGCGCGCACCATCCGCACAATCTGCCAGAGAGACAGCGCAACCACCGCAGCGGAAACGCCTGACCAGCAGACATCGAGCACCCCACCGAAGCAGAGAAAAGCCACCGCCTCCAGCAGCAGAGCCTGGCAACGCACACCGATATCCGGCTGCCCCAGCACCGGCACCAGAAGCAGCACCGCCAGCACCACCCGCAGCGTGACGTACAAATACTTCATTCACCCAGCAAGTGAGCCGCCAGCTCTGCCATCGTTTCGCAAACCGGTGCAGGCCAGGCCCGCAGAGCAGCCGGGTCAGCGGCATACCCCCAACCCACCAGCACCAGCCCGGTGCCGGCATTTTCCGCGCAGCGGGCATCAAAGAGCGAATCCCCCACCAGGGTTATTTCCGAAGGAGAAATGCCCCACTTCTCCGCAATATGGTGCATGGAAGCCGGATTCGGTTTGCGGGGATAGGCCGGGGTATACCCCAGCACCACATCAAAAGGCACCGTGGGGAAGATATGCCGCACCATGGGTTCCGTCACCTCATGTGGCTTATTGGAAAGCACCGCCATGCGCACCCCGGCGGCGGCCAGCTGTTCCAGCAGGGAAATGATACCATCATACGGGCGGGTGTACTCTTCCCCACACCAGCAGTCCGGGTACTCCCGGCGGAAAGCACCATGCACCGCCTCCAGCTCCTCCGCCGGTGCATCCGCGGCATCGGCATACCCAATCGCAGCAGCACACAGATTAGCAGCCCCGCGGCCTATCATCCCGCGCACCTTTTCCGGCGCATGGATCGGATACCCGCAGGCAGATAAAGCACGGTTGATTCCCGCCGCTATACCGGGCAGGGAATCAACCAAAGTGCCATCCAGGTCAAAAACCAGATATTTTTTCATTAGCGGGCAAATCCGCGCTGGGAAGCACGCAGGAAATCTACCAGATACTTGATGTGAGTGTTGCTACCGTACTTCTCATCACCCAGCACCTCAGCCAGCTTATCCTCCAGCTTATCCTTGTTGTCCTTGTGCAGGAACAACTTACGATATGCAAAGCGAATAGCGCGGATATCCTCATCCGAGAAACCGCGGCGGGAGAGGCCTACCTGATTCACCGCACGCAGTGCAGCCGGGGAACCCTCAGCTATCATATAGGGAGCCACATCCTGCACCACCTTGGCCATGGCGCCTACCATAGCATGGTCACCCACACGCACAAATTGATGCAAGCCTGCGCAACCGGAAACGATAACCCAGCTACCAATCTCGCAATGGCCGGCAGCAGCAGCAAAACCGGAGAAAATATTGTGATCACCCACATGGCATTCATGACCACAGTGAGAATGAATCAGGAAGTTGTTGTACGAGCCAATCACCGTGCGCAGGTCAGGTGCCGTGGAGCGGTTGATATTACAGTATTCACGGAAAACATTGTAGTCACCAATCTCCAGCGAGGTAGGCTCACCGGCATACTTCAAATCCTGAGTCTTGGTGCCAATGGTGGCAAAGGGGAAGAATTCATTTCCCTTGCCAATCCTGGACGGGCCACCAATCACCACATGACTGTGCAGCACGCAGCCTTCGCCCAGCTGAACATGCGGCCCTACCACACAATACGGCCCAATCTTGACGTCTTCGGCAATTTCGCAAGTCGGGTCAACAATAGCTGTCGGATGAATATCTGCCATATTCCGTATACTAGCACCGCATCCCCCGCGGCTTCAAGCACAAAATAGAAAAAAATATCCGAAAATATGCCGGGAACACGCTTGCCGCCGCGGCATGGCTGTGCTACAATGCCCGCACAACATCATGGCCGACCGCATTCCTGTACGCAATCCTAACGAAATCTGCAAGCTCCGCAAGGCGGGTGAAGTATCCGCCCGCATCCTCATGGAGCTGCAGACCATCATCCGCCCCGGTATCACCACCAAGGAGATTGATGACTACGCCAGGGAACTTTTCCGCCGCGAAAAGTGCGGCAATGCCTTCTTTGGCTACGGCGGCTACCCCGGCCAGCTCTGCATCTCGGTGAATGAGGAGATTGTGCACGGCATCGGAGGCCCCCGCGTGCTGCGCGATGGCGACATTGTGAGCCTGGATGCCGGTGCCATTGTCGATGGCTGGTATGGCGACAACGCCATGACCGTAGGCGTGGGCGAAAACGTGAGCGTGGAAGCCCGCAAGCTGATGGCTGTGACAGAGGAGGCTCTTTTCCGCGGCATTGAGCAGGCCAGGCAGGGCAATTCGCTCATGGATGTCTGCGGCGCCATTGAGGACTACGTGCGCCCCTTCGGGTTCGGCATTGTGCGCGACTATGTGGGCCACGGCGTGGGCCGCCACCTGCACGAAGAGCCGCAGATTCCGAACTACCGCCCGAATTACCCCCTTCCCCGCCTCAAGCGCGGCATGATTCTGGCCATTGAGCCCATGATTACCCTGGGTTCCTATCGCGTGCGCGTGCTGGAAGATGACTGGACCGCCGTGACCAGCGATGGCTCCTGGGCAGCCCATTTCGAGCACACCATAGCCGTAGGTTCCCGCGGCGGCGAGATTCTGACCGAGCGGCCCCGCATTGCCCTGCCGGAGCAACTGGGCATCACCCTGTAAAAAAACAGGCATGCAGAACAGGCTCTTTCTCCTGGCGCTGGTTGCCGTACTGCTGCTGATGCAGGCCGTGCTGCGTTCAGCCTTCATGGCCACCCCCTTCAGCGGCGGAGAAACCCTGGGCGGCATCAGTTTCTGGGAGCTTCGCGGTGCTATTCCGCTGGGGGTCTTTGCCGCGGGGCTTCTCCTGCTCACCACTGCCGCCGCAGCCCTTATTGCCCAGGCCGCGGCTCAACTGACCCACGGAACACCCCGAATCAGAAAGCACCTCTCCGTGCTGGCGGCAGCTTCCCTCTGGTGCGGTATTCCCACCGTGGCCGGCTGCCTTAATGCCCTGCCCTATATCTTCCCCTGGCTGCTGGCCTATGACTCCGGCAGCTGGCAGACCCAGCAGTACCTGGAGTGGACGCTGCATGGCAGCATGCTCCTCCTCGTCATCTGCCACATTGCCGGGCAAATCCGCCCCGCTGCATCCCCCTGGCTGCTCCCCCTGCCCCTGCTCTGCCTGCTGGCGCTGGGGCAGATGGGATTCAACCAGGCATTCATCCTGGTTCCCACCGCCATCATGTCCGCAGCCGGCATCCTCATGCTGCTGGGCCGTGGCAGACGCTGGGCCGCCATCCCCCTGCTCACCGGCGTGGGCATGAATGGCATCCTGCTCTGGTTGACGGCCAATCCCATCGCCACCATTCCCGCCGCAGCTGCGGTCTATTTCCTCACAATCCTTCTCCTGGCCGGTCCCTTTTATTTGAAAACCCGCCGGAATTGAGCCTCATTTCCCCCGCACATTGCCAATTTTTAATATTCCGGCTGGAATGAATGATTGCATTCCCGCTGAGAATATGCTAAATGTAGGCTGTACGTAGTTTAAATCCATCTCAATCTCTGTACTTACTATGGCTACACCGAAACTGAAAACCGCTGGTGCACCGGCGGCGCCGACCCGACTGCTGCGTCCCTCCGGGGCAGCCCCCGCCAAGCAGATTAAGCTCAAGAGTGCAACTGGCCAGGCCATCGAGCCCAAGAAGGCCCCGGCCCCCAAGCCCGTGTCAAGCACCCCCGCACCGGAGGAAGAGGTAATCACCCCGCAGCCCGTGGCAGAAGCCGCACCAGCCCCCATCGAGGCAGCACCGGTAACCCCGGAGCCGGAAGCCCCCGCCGTGGAGGAAATGCCGGTAGAGGAAACTCCCGCTGAAGAAGCTCCCGCCGCCACAACTGATGCGGATGAGGAAGCCATGCGTCTGGCCCAGGAGGAATACGAACGCCAGATGGAGGAATACAACCGCCAGATGGAAGAATACAACCGCCAGATGGCAGCCCTGCAGGCAGCCGAAGCCACAGCAGAAGAAGCCCCGGTAGCCGAAGAGACGCCCGCCCAGGAGGAATACGCTGAGGAAGCCCCGGCAGAGTACACTGAAGAGATGCCCGAAGCAACCGAGGAGGAAGCCCCGGCAGCCCCCAGGAAAAAGAAGGCCAAGAAGCGCGCAACCATCAGCGCCGAGGAAATGGCGCAGGTTCAGGCCATGCTGGCTGAGGAGCAGAAACAGCCCATCTGGAAGACGATTCCGTTCATGGCAGGCTGCGGTCTGCTGGTCGTCACCATCGGCATCTGCACCGTCATGGTGGTACAGAAGCAGGCAGAAGACGCCCGCATTCAGGCTCATATCGAATACACCAACAGCCTGCTCCGCCGCGCTCAGGAAATTAACATGAAGGGCGTGGAAACCCAAGCCGATGCCGCCAAGAAGGGTGTATCCGTCGACTGCACCATGGAGGATGCCAAGGCCCTTATGGAAGTAGTGGTGGATCCCTTTGTACTGGGCGAGAACGGCAAGCCCCGTTACGGCGCTCGCGCCGAGGGTGTGGCCCAGAACGCCTGTCTGCTCCTTGGTCTCGCAGCGGAAAAGGACAACGCCATCCGCGACATGATTTTCGACACCATGGGCAAGAAGTGCAACGTCATCAAGCCCACCCTGTTCAACTGGCTGCTGCAGCGCATCGCCATTACCGATGCCAAGGGTGTGAATGACAGCCTGAAGAAGCTTTCCAAGACCGTTTCCGAAAAGAAGACAGCCAAGCCCTGGGCCCAGAAGACCCAGATTCTGGCCCATATCTGGGAATGCATCGGTCTGCGCGTCACGGAGGCTGATGTCAAGGAAATCATTGACCTGCTGAAGGACGAGTCAACAGATGCCAAGCTGACCACCAACCTGTGCATCTGCCTGGACAACATCCTCGAAATGATGGATAGCGAGGAAGACAAGGCCCGCGTGGGTGATGAAATCTTCAACGCCCTGTCCGATAAGCTGCGCAGCAACAACGACCTCGCCGGCACACTCGGTCGCGCAGGCTCCACTGCCGCGCTGGAATACCACAAGAAAGAAATCGAAGCCAAGGGCTGGACCGGCGTAGGCCCCACCCTGATTGGATGCTGGAGCAGTGATGATATTCTGGACTATGTGCTGGAGCAGAAGGAAGCCAACAGCGGCAATGCCAAGGCCCTTTCCGTCATCAATGACGTTATCGGCACCATCATGAAGCAGAATCGCCCCCGTCCTCAGGAAACGGCTGACCGACTCATCAGCATGTGCTTTGAGAACCCCTTCGGCGACACCTCCGGCCTGAAGGCCATCATCTTCAAGACCGACCCCGATTCCATTGAATACGTCGGCGATTCCAATCCCGAGCTTCCCGCCCTCAAGGAGCAGCAGAAGGAACTGGAGAATCTGCGCAAGCAGAAGCAGCGCGTCATCAAGGTGCTGGCCACCCTCTGCGACCATGACTGGGTGGTGAACACCCTCAAGAAATACTCCGCCGACCAGGACGAGGATATCAAGTACGAAGCTGACCAGGCCCTGGAACGCGTACATGCCAATGGCATCAGTGACGCCCAGAAGCGCGAGGACTACAAGTCCCGCAGCAAAGACTGATTTCTGACCTTTCACCGTCTTTCCCCGCACCGCATGGCCTACACCATGCGGTGCTTTTTATCACTTTTTATCATTTTTTGTCACATTAACGATTTTGTACTTGCCAAAAATAAAATTCCGTGTATAATGCCCCCGGCTATAAGCAGCGAGCTGTAGCGCAGGCTGGTAGCGCGCTTCGTTCGGGACGAAGAGGTCGCAGGTTCGAATCCTGTCAGCTCGATTTTTCTTTTTCCGGTATTCACCGGCAGTCATCAGGCCGATGACAGCGCAGCGGAGATTGGTCTCCGCCTTGGCGCGCAAGGGGGAGGGAATGGTAAAAACCACCTAGTTCTCAGGGCACGAATCCTACTCCCGCCCTCACTTTCATTCACCCCATACATAGCATTTATGTCCGGTCATAACAAATGGTCCAAGATTAAGTTCACGAAGGCAGCAGCCGACGCGAAGAAGGGCAAGGTCTTTGCCCGTTTCTCCAAGGAAATCACCCTGGCAGCCAAGAGCGGCGGTGGCGATGTAGACACCAACCCGCGTCTGCGCACGGCAATCGAAGGCGCCAAGGCAGCCTCCATGCCGAAGGATAACATCGACCGCGCCGTCAAGAAGGGCACGGGCGAACTCCAGGGCGAGGCCATTCAGGAAGTGACCTATGAGGGTTACGGCCCCGAGGGTACGGCCATCATCGTTGAGGTTGCCACGGACAACACCAACCGCTGCTCCTCCGAAATCCGCACCATTTTCTCCAAGAACGGCGGCAACATGGGCACCCCCGGCTCCGTTTCCTACCAATTCGACCGCAAGGGCGAGGTGCGTATCATTGACGCCACGCTCGATGAGGATGCCGCCATGGAGCTTGCCATGGACTGCGGCGCCGATGAATTCGAGACTGGCGACGAAGAGGGCGAGTGGATTTTCACCTGCGGCCCCACCGATCTGGGTACCGTATCTGAGGCCCTGGGCGCAGCCGGCAAGAACGTGACCGGCATGAAGCTCATCTCCGTGCCCCAGAATCCCACCATGATTTCTGATGTAGCCGTTGCCCGCAAGGTCATGAAGCTTTACGACCTGCTGGATGACTACGACGACACGATGAACGTGTTCGCCAACTTCGAAATCGACGAGGCTGTGCTTGAGCAGCTCTGATTATCGAACCAGATACTTGCAATATCCAATTTAAAAGGGTAGGCGGAAGCCTCGTAATCCGCCTGCCCTTTTCACTTTTTACCAACAGCTCATTTTTTTCTGAGAGCCATGACCGCCCCGGAGGACACCCCGAACAGCCAGCGGCAGCAGCGCCACCACAAGCGCCCTCACCAGAACCGCCGCCCCCGCCAGCAGGGAGACTACAACGATACCCGCCGCGATAACCAGGGGGGCTCTTCTGCGCGCCGCGAATCCTTCAACCGGCACAATAACAAGGCCCAGAAAAACAAGCACAAGCAGAACAGCAACCAGAACCAGCCCCAGGGCCGCGCCTTTGTTCCCGTGGGCGAGCCGGAGAGCATCACCGGTATTCTGGAAATCACCAGCAAGGGCTTTGGTTTTATCCGCACGGCGGATAATGACTGGGCCCCTTCCGATTCGGCCATCTATGTGCCGGCCGATATCATTTCCGAGCTGCGCCTGCGTCCCTGCGTGCAGCTCACCGGCATGGCCCAGCGCTACGAGCGCGGCCACCAGCTTATTTCTGTGCAGAAGGTAAATGGGCTTGATCCCGCAGAGGCAGCAGCCTGCCCGCATTTTGATGACCTGAAGGCAGTCAACCCCACCCACCGACTCTCATTCGAGACCACGCCCTCACGCTTCACCACCCGCACCCTGGACCTGATGGCACCGGTGGCACGCGGCCAGCGCGGGCTCATCGTGGCCCCGCCCCGCACGGGCAAGACCACCCTTCTGCTGCACATAGCCGAAGGCGCCATTGAGAACTATGGCGAGGACCTCCACCTCATGATTCTTCTGGTGGACGAACGCCCGGAAGAAGTGACGGAGTTCAAACGCGCCCTGCCCCAGGCTGAAATCTTTGCCTCCAGCAACGACAGCAACGTGCGCGACCATTGCCGCATGGCAGAACTGGCCATAGAACGCGCCAAACGCCTTGTAGAAGCCGGCAAGCACGTGCTTATCCTGCTCGACTCCATCACCCGCCTGGCACGCGCCTACAACAACGCAGAGCGCGGCAGCGGCCGCACCATGAGCGGTGGTATCGATGCACGCGCGCTGGAAACGCCCCGGCGGCTTTTTGCCGCCGCCCGCAACACGCGTGGTGCCGGTTCACTCACCATCCTGGCCACGGCCCTGGTAGAGACCAACAGCCGCATGGATGACCTCATCTTCCAGGAGTTCAAGGGCACAGGCAACATGGAGCTGGTGCTCAACCGCCGCGTGGCAGAGATGTACATTTACCCCGCTGTGGATATCCTGAAGAGCGGCACCCGCCGGGAGGAACTCATTCTCCCCGAACTCTGGCTGGAAAAGGTGCGCCTCATCCGCCGCGGTCTGGCAAACCACAAGCCGACCGAAGCCATGGAACGCCTGCTCTTCTTCCTGAAGAAGTGCCACACGAATGCTCAGCTCATGCAGGACCTGAAGGCCCAGCGCTGATTCTCATCAAAAGGATATACTGGAACCGGCCACCCGTTTATCCGGGTGGCCGGTTCTGCATCAGGGGTTACTGGTGGGAAATCAGTTCTTCTTCATCACCATTTCGCCACCGCAGGCGAACCAGCCGTCGAAGCACTGCACCTTGAAGCGCACCTCCACCTTACCCTTCAGGGCGCGGGGCACATCAAAGGTCACTGTCTTGGAATCCTGGTCAGCGGGAATATCGCCATCGCACACGTGCTTGCCATTAGCAAAGAGCTGGAAACCCTTGGAGGTCATGCGGCCCGTCTTGACCGGCACCAGTGTGAAGGTGTAGGAACCGGGGCCGTCCATCTTGTCGCTCACGTTCACGCGCCATTCCTTCTCAAAACCGACGGTCATGTCGCCGCTGTCATAGAAGGGCGTATCAAAAACGTAAGGCACAGACTCATCCCAGTAGTTGGCCCAGCGCAGGGCGCCCTTGCCGTACTCACTATCGGGGTCAATCTCCACCACCTTGCGGTAGGATTCCACCACCAGCTTGCGGAGGGCAGGCTCCTTGGCAACGCCGTATTTCTCACGGTACACGTAGGCCAGGCCGGCGGTCCACTGCTGCTCAAGCTCCTTGCTCAGCTTGTGGGCCTTCATCACCTTCTTGACGAACTTGATACCGTCGTCGAACTTACGGTCATTACCCTTGAACCTGGCATCGGCCCCCTTGCCACCATTCAGCACGGCGTTAATCTCATCAAACATGCCCATGTGGTCCATGCAGTAGAGATAACGGCAGAGCGTCTCGTGGTTGGGGTCCTTGCGGTTCAGAATATCCTTGAGCTGGCGGTTGCGCATGGCATCCGTGTAGGGCTGCATGGCCAGAGCATCAGCAGCGGCCTTGGCGCCCTCCACACCCTCGGTGTTGCGGGCCTTCTCCACCAGCTGCATATACTTGGGCATCTGCTTCAGGGTGCGGTTCACGGCCTTCTCCATGGCAGCGGCATTCAGCACCGTCTTGCCGGAGTAGATGGCAAGCAGCGTTTCATCCGGAGCCATCAGCACAGCCACCGGCAGGTTGGTGAAAGCGCCGAAGGGGGTGAGCTTCTCACGGGCATGCAGGTCAGGCACCGTGCCCACGCGCTCGTCAATCTGCCCGATAACCACCGGCAGGTTCTTCTTGCCGAGCTCGGTCCATTCCTTCACAATCTTGCCGGAGTTCGGCAGCCAGTCGGAACCATACCAGATAATGAGGCTGGGGCGCCCCTCAGCTTTAGCCTGGGCGCGGGCCTCCATATTCTCCGGGAATTCCAGCGGGCTGGCGGCAAGCTCAGCCGGTGCACCCTCTTCCTCGGCATCATCCTCTGCCGGAGCCGCCGCGACAGCGGATTCCGCCTTCTCAGCCTTCTCAGCCTTCTTAGAAGCCTTTTTCTTCTTCTTGCCCTTCTTCCTGGAAACCTTGGCAGGGGCATCCAGGCCCAGCAGACCCGGGTCATAGTAATAGACGCCACCGCCTACAATACCCAGCAGGATAAGGAATGTCAGAAACTTTTTCATATCAGTATATCTTGCTTAGCGAGTGAAAACAACAAAGTGAGAAATGTGAGCAAAGTCGGGGCCGGCGTTTTCGAACTCCAGCTTCACCCACTTGGCACGCGTACCATCCGGGAACTTGGCTACCCATTCCTTGGGCATATCGTTTGTCTCGGCTCGCTTGAACCAGGTGGCACCATCTTCACTGGTGTACACAACAGCCTTCTTCATACGCCACTCGTTGCCATCCACCTTGCGGATGATGCAGCCCGTGGTGTGGCCAGGCTTCTGCAGTTCCACAATGAAATTCGGATTCTGCTCCTTGGCGGTATGGCACTTACCACCCTCAGGAGTCATGATGGAGGCATGAAGCACAGGCGCATCATAATTGCTGGTGGTGGAAATGCGGAAGAGCGATGCCGCCGCCGGCTTACCCTGAAGCTCGCCCATCTTCTGCAGGGGGGAGGCCTTGTAATCCGGCTTACCCAGAGCCAGCGCACCCTTGGTCAGAGCCATGAAAGCGGGGCCGGAGCGGGCCTGCTCTGCGGCCACAATGGCCTTCTTGTAGGCCTCAGCCATCTTCTTGTTGCGTTCCTCGGCAGATTCGCCGCCGGCAGCCTCGCCGCTGCCAGCCTTCTCTGCAGCCTTGGCAAAGGCCTTGTTGAATATCTTGCTGCCTTCCTCCGTTGCCACATAGGTCTTCACAGCCCACTCCAGCAGCTGGCCGAAGGTGGTGCCATCGCCATTCTTGATGTGAGCCACAAACATATTCTCCAGGAACTTCTGGCGTGCGGAGTCAGACTGCAGGGCAGTCTGCTGCTTCTGCACCAGTTCATCGAGCTTCACAGCCCAGCTGGAGGGGGTGGTAGCCAGGGCCTCATGCTCCATGCGGTAGATGTTGAGCTGGTCCTTTTCCTCCATGGCAGCAATAATGTCTGCCAGATCAGCCGTGGCATCAATGGCAGCCACGCCGTGGCCGGCATACTTGGGAAGCATATCCTTGGTCAGGTACTCATAGCACTCCGGGGCAGAAACGCCACGCTTCTTCATCTGCTCATGCAGAGCAGCACGGAAGAACGGGTGCATGGGAGAATCCTTCAGCGCAGAGCGCCACATCTTCTCCGCCTCGGCATCCTTGCCGGCAGCCTCCAGACCGCGGGCGCACAGGCTCTTGCGGTAGGCCTTGGCCACCTTCTCATCATCGCCATACACAGCCTCCATCAGATTATAGGAGGTCGGGGCGCGGAAACCGAAAATCATGTTATGCATACCGCCATCCGGGCCACCGAAACCGCCCACCCACTTGCCGCGCTCTGTACGCACAGCGTAGGCGCAATGGCCAGGCTGACCCACCGTGTATGAGGGAATGCCATGTGCCATGGCTGCCACAGCACCCAGGTGAGACATAGCACCGCACACGCCACCGTTGCGCAGCGTGGCCTCTGCCCAGCTCTCATTAGCATAAGGCAGGTTGTAGGCACCACCCTGCACCGAATCACCGAACTTGGAGGTACCCGTGTAGGTAGCAGCCCAGCAGGCAATGCCATACTTATCCCAGGGCAGGTTAATGGCCTTGGCGGCAAATTCGTAGGATTCATCATCCCAGTCCTGGCCGGGGTTGGCCACCACGAAGCGGAGCTCCCAGGCTTTCAGGTTCTTGTAATTGGGATGCAGGAGGCCCTTCTTTTCCTGCTTCTGGAAGAACTTATAGCGGCGCACCGGGTTGTGCTTATTGGGCAGAGCCTTGGCCAGAGCGGGTTCCTTCCAGGTCTCGCCACCACCCCAGCAGGAAGCAAGAGCCGTGGCCAGAGCCTTGTTCTTGACATCGCCTTCCTCTTCCTTCCAGATGCGGTAGAGAATCTGCATACCCAGATCCTTCTGATAAGGCACAAGACCACAGGTCAGGTAAACCTCCAGCCACTCGGTATCTTTCATGAATTCCTGAAGGAAGCGGGCCTTATCCTTACCCTCGCCAGCCATGGCGGTGAGGAACTCTGCACCCGTCACGCGGATGAGTTCATGCATCATGGAGCAATGCAGCGCCGTTGCATCCTTCGGAGAAATATCCATCGTCTTCAGAGCCCCGGCAAGGGCGCTCTGAACATCGGCATAATCACCTTTTTCTATGGCACTCTGCACAGCGGCGGGCAACTTCTTTGCCTTCACCGGAGCCAGTGCCAGCTTACTGCTTCCACCCTCGGCAGCCATCACCGCGGTCATCGGCGAAAGGCCCAGAGCGAGCATACCAAGCATCAAAGCACATGTTCGTGTACGCATGGTGATAGAATGCTACTCAGCCACACCAAAGTCAAGCCTAAAGAACCAGCCTGCGGCTCCGCTATTGCATTTATCAGGCTTTTATGCTAACATATGGGCCGTGAAGCGCCTTAACCACACAGCCATTCTCCTGCTGGCAGCAGCCATCCTGCTCCCGGGCACGGGCTGTTCCTGGCGCAAGCGATTCCAATCTGCCCCGGCGGCAGATACCCGCCCGGAGCCCAAACTCAAACGGAATTCCTATACGGTAAACGGGCACCGCTACCACCCCATGAACATTGAGCAGGCCCTGCAATACCGCGAAGTGGGCGAGGCCTCGCTTTACGAAGGCGCCAACACCCGCGGTGCCCTGGGCGAAAAGCTCCCCTACGGCGGCATGTATGCCGCCCACCGCACCCTGCCCCTGCCCAGCACGGTGCGCATCACCAGCATTTCCACCGGCAAGAGCTGCCTGGTGCGTGTGAACGACCGCGGCCCCTTCCACCGCCGCCGCATCATTGATATCAGCCCCGCCGTGGCCCGAGCCATCGGCTTTCACCAATGGGGTGTGCACCAGGTGGAAATTGAAACCGTCTCCGTGGGCGATGGCCCCAACCAACGCCGCAAGGAGGATTAAGCCCCCCCGCCTCTCACCGGAAGTGCAGTGCATTCCGGAAGCAGCTGAGATATTGCGTACAGAGGAATGTCCAGTTGCGTATACTCTTCCCCTGAAGGAAGCGCTAGATGCTGCACATGATAGTTAGCCATTGATGTACGAATAGCTATAGCCGGCATGAACTTCTGACAATAGAACTTGAGGCTCTTGGCTGTCAGATTCAGCTCAGCCTTTACCTCCATAGGCACCAGCTCCATACCCTGCTGCACCAGGAAATCTATTTCCGACTGTCCGTTACTACTTACCCAGTAATAGGGTTCCAGGCGGCAGACAGCGCGAAGCTCCTGCTGCACGTACTGCTCTGCCAAAGCCCCCTTGAATTCCTGGAAAATGCGATTACCCTCCAGAATCACCCCCGCCTGCAAACCCGCCTGCGCACCAAGAAGCCCCACATCTACATGAAAAAGCTTAAATGCTTTTTCGCTATACGCATTTACAGGCAATGCCGGCTTCGCCACACGACGTACCGCGTATGCCAGGCCTGCATCATACAGCCACTGCAAACTCATTTCAAGATGCCGCATGCGCAAGCCCTGCTGCACACCTGAACACATAAATTTCTTATTCTCGCAAGCCAACTGATTAGGCAGTGAATCCCATATCATGCCCGTGCGCAACCAATGTTCGGCAGGTATGTGCTTACTGAAATCGCGGCGGTAGCCATCCAGCAAATCGCCTTGTACTGCCCTTACCTGCGCGAAATTCCGATTCTCAGCAAACTCCTTGACCGCTTCCGGCATGCCCCCCACAAAATAATAATAACGCAGGTACTCTGCAAAGCGGTCAGCAAACAGAGTAATCATCTTCCAATCGCGGGAACGCAGTAAATCGACCATCATTCCCTGCCCGCACGCCGTCAGAAATTCCGTATAACTCATCGGATACAGATGTAGCATATTCACCTTGCCTACAGGGAAACCGGTACCCCGGTGTTCATATAATCCCAACAAGGAGCCAGCTGCCACAACATGCTGTTCCGGCATATCCTCACAGAAGTATTTCAACGAAGTCAGTGCCGCCTGGCACTCCTGTATCTCATCCAGAATAATCAGAGTCTCCCCCGGTATCACAGGAGTATCAGCATGCAACTGCAGACCGGTCAATATCCGCTTCATGTCGAAATCCTTTTCAAAGGATTCCTTCATTCGCTCATCACGGTCAAAACGAACATAAACCACATTGCGATAATGCTTACGAGCAAACTCCTGCAACAGCCAGGTCTTGCCCACCTGGCGTGCCCCCAGCAGCAGCATTGGTTTGCGGCGTGCATTATTTTTCCAAGCAGCTAATTCGCTTATTAATTCTCGCTTCATTCCTTTCCCTCCTGACAGAATTATGAACTATCCACCACACCTTGTCAAGCCTCTCGCACATTTTTCACGGGAGTTTTGTGCTCTCTGTGCACATTTTTCACGGAAGTTTTGTGCTCTCTGTGCACATTTTTCACGGCAAAGCGGCGCCCGATTGGGCGCCGTTTTATCATAATTCGTTTATGTATAATATATTTCTTATCTCAGCGAGAAGAAATCGCGTATGCGGGCATTATCGCTGGCGGCGATGACGCTGGGCGGGGCATCCACCACAAGCTTACCATCGGCCAGGAACACGATGCGGTCTGCCAGTTCCATGGCGAAATCGGTATCGTGGGAAACGACGAGCATGGTCATGCCGTCCTTGGCAAGCTCACGCATCAGGTTTTCCACCTCGCCCACCATTTCGGGGTCCAGAGCGGAGGTCGGCTCGTCGAAAAGCAGCACCTCGGGATTCATAGCCAAGGCGCGCACAATAGCCACGCGCTGCTTCTGACCACCGGAAAGCTGGGAGGGGTAGGCCTTAGCCTTATCATGCAAGCCAATGCGGTGCAGCAGGTGCATGGCCTTGTTCTCTGCCTCCATTCGGTTCATGAGGCCGCACTTCACCGGGGCCAGGGTAATGTTATCCAGAATGGTGAGATTGGCAAAAAGGTTGAAATGCTGGAACACCATGCCCACCTTGGCGCGGTAGTGGTTCAGGCCATTCTCGCTGCGGTCCACCGGCTTGCCGTGGAACAGCACCTCGCCGCCCGTGGGAGTCTCCAGGAAATTCATGCAGCGCATCACCGTGCTCTTGCCGGCGCCGGAGGGGCCCAGCAGGAACACCACCTCGCCCTTCTTCACCCCTACGGAAACTTCATCAATCACGCGGTGGTCACCGAAATCCTTGACCAGATCGCGCACTTCCAAAATGTTATCAGCGTTCATTCTTCTTCAGACGGTTTTCAAGTTTCTTGAGGAGCTGGCTCAGGCACACCACCACAATCAGGTAGATAAGAGCCACTGCAATGAGCGGAAGGAAGGCATCGTAGGTCTGGCTGCGGATGATGTCACCGCCCTTGGTCAAATCCTGCAGAGCAATGTAACCACACACGGAAGTCTCCTTGAGCAGCACGATGAATTCATTGCCCAGCGCCGGCAGCACATTCTTGAAGGCCTGCGGCAGAATCACCGAGCGCATGGTGGTGCCATAGCTCATGCCCAGACTGCGGCCGGCCTCCATCTGGCCGGAATCCACCGCCATGATACCGGAGCGGATAATCTCCGCCACATAGGCACCGGAGTTCACACCGAAAGCCACAATGGCCACCAGCACCTTACTCACATCCACCGAGCCGAAAATCACGAAGTAGATGATAAGCAGCTGCACCACCACCGGGGTACCACGCACCACAGTCAGGTAAATGTGGCACAGGAAGTTCAGCACCTTGTAACGGCCGGTCTGGTCATGCGCGCTGCGCACCACTGCCACCAGAAACCCGATGCACAGGCCCATGAGCACCGCGCAGAAGGAAATCTCAATCGTCACCAGGAAACCGTTTACCAGATAGCTCCAGCGGCTATCCTTCACAAAGTTCACCTCGAAGGAAGCAGCCATGCGTCCCCAGAGTCCCTTTTCCTCCGTCTCCACGGCGGGAACAGCCAGCGGTTTGCCATCCTTGTCCAGATAGCGGGCCCATATTGCATCCATAGTGCCATCGGCCTTCATTTCAGCCATGGTCTTGTTGAACATGGCCAGCAGCTCCGGGCGATTCTTGCTGATAGCAAGGGCGTATTCCTCCGAAACAAGAGCCACGGGCAGAATCCTGATACCGGCATTGCGGGCCACATGCTCCTCAGCGGGGGCACTGTCCAGCACCACGGCATCAATCTTGCCCGTCACCAGAGAGGCCACAGCCAGCGCACCATCCTGGAAACGCTCCGGTTCCTGGATATTGGAAGCCACATACATATCACCCGTGGTGCCATGCTGCACACCGATGCGCTTGCCCTTCATGTTTTCCGGGCCGGCGATATCCGAACCATCGCGCACGATAATCACCTGGTCAGCCTTCACATAGCTGGTCGTGAAATCAATCTGCTTCTTGCGGTCTTCCGTCACCGTGATACCGGAGGCGGCCACATCGCCCTTCCCCGTCTGCACAGCAGCAATCACGGAATCAAAGGCCATATCCTCAATCACCAGTTCATAGCCATTACGGTGAGCAATCTCGCGCACCATATCGGCGTCGATACCCACAATGCGGTCTCCCTGGTGGAATTCATACGGGGGGAAGGTCGCATTGGTCACCATTATCAGTTTGCTGCGTTCCTCCTGTTTCTCGCCACAGGCTGTCAGAAACAGAGACATGAACGCCAGCATCACTGCCAGCACTTTCTTATATACTATACCGGGCATGCGCGTGAAGCTTAGCACAATGCGCCCCAAATGGAAAGGTAAAAAACAAAGAATGCTTATTTTAGCGGCATTCCAGCTCAATGTAGACCAGATTCTGCCAGAGGAGGAGTATTTCTCAACCCTGTATCGCTTCGCACACGTGATATGCCTGTTCAATACCGTAGAGGGGCAGGTCCACCAGAGTGAAGGTACTGCCGTCCTTACCGGCAGGAGGATTACTAATCTGGAAGGAAGACATCGACACCCGCAGAGCCAGCGGCACCTGTTGTTTACGGCAGAAGGTCATCAGACTCTTGGCCTGGAGGTTAATCTCCGCCTTCACCTCCACGGGTACAAAGGCAGCCCCACAGCCGAAAGCAAAATCAATCTCGCAATCGGACTGATGCGATGACCAGTAGAACAGCTCACGAGTGTTCACCGCCCGAAGCTGCTGCTGTACATACTGCTCCGCCAGGGCTCCCTTGAACTCGGTAAAGATGGTGTTACCCTCAACAATGGTCTTCGCCTGCAAATCTGCCATAGCACCCAGCAGACCTACATCCACAAAGAACAGCTTGAACACCCTGTCGCGATAGGCGGCAGGAGGAAATGCTGCCTTGCTCACTCGGGACACGGTGTGCACCAGCCCGGCATCCACCAGCCACTGAAGCGCGTATTCAACATCCCGCATCCGCAGGCCTGGCGCCACATCCTTACAGATGAACTTCTTATTTTCGCGCGAGAGTTGCCCGGGTATGGAATTCCACACCATTGAAATACGCGGAGCCACCTCTGCTGGGGCATGCTTCGTAAAATCTCGCCGATAACCATCCAGCAGAGTCTGATGCACACGGCGCGCTGTTGCAAAGTTCTTTGTCTGCACAAAGGCAGCCACGGCTTCCGGCATACCACCCACAAAGTAGTACTGCTTCAGCAAATCAGAAAAACGGGAAGCAAACACCTTCACCAGTTCCCAATCCCGGGATTCCAGAAGTTTCACCAGATTCCCCTGCCCCATGGCTTCCAGAAACTCGCAGAATGTCATCGGGTAGAGATTCATCATATCCACCTTACCTACGGGGAAGCCGGTACCCTCGTGCACCTGCAGCCCCAGTAAGGAACCAGCAGCCACGATATGGTGTTCTCGAGCGTTTTCGCAGAAGTATTTCAGAGAAGTCAACGCCTGCGGGCATTCCTGAATCTCATCAAAAATAATCAGCGTTTCCCCGGGTGTCAGCCGGCAACCGGTCTCTGCCTGAATCAGCAGCAGCAGACGCTGCACATCGTAGCCTCCCGAAAAAGCCAGGCGCATATTCTCGTTACTGTCAAAACTGACAAATGCCACCTCCTTGTAATGCTTACGGCCAAATTCCTGCATGAGCCAGGTCTTTCCAACCTGTCTCGCTCCCATGATGAGAAGCGGCTTCCTCATCAGGCTGTTTTTCCACTCCAGCAGCTGTTGTTCGGCATATCTATTCATAACAATTCCTCCCGAAAATCAGATTATCACACTCACCACTTATTATCAATAGCAATTTACAAAATCAGGACGACTTTTTACCTTTCCGACCACATTTCGCGGACGACTTTTCACCATTTCGCCCACATTTCGCGGACGACTTTTCACCATTTCACCCACATTTCGCGGACGACTTTTCAAAATTCACCCCAACTGGAAAGGAACATCCTCCACAGGCATTCAGCCTGCGGAGGATGAAAAAAGAGCCGGTAATGAGAATCACGCCTGCTGGCGGATGCTGGCGCTCATAAGCTCAGCCACCTTGCGACCGCTCATGAGCATACCGCCGAAAATGGGTCCCATGCGGAAACTGCCGCTCACGCCGTTGGCGGCCATGCCGGAAACGAAGAGACCGGGGTAAATCTCCTTAGTGTTATCAATAGTAGAGCGTTCGCCCTCGGCGGCATCCATGCTCATTTCGCCCACCACGCCGCCGGTAGGAGTATCCAGTTTCACGCCATTCTTGCGGGCCACGGTGCGGGCAATCTCGCAATCGTGCCCCGTAGCATCAAGCACAGTCTTCGAAAGCAGCGTAAGCGGGTCCACATGCAGCCCCTCGCGCAGCACAGGGGTCCAGTTCACCACCACGCCACCCACACGACCCTGCTTGTACACCACATCTTCCACCGAATAGCAGTTGAAAATAGTGGCGCCGGCCTTAGTAGCCTGGTAGAGCAGCCCCGCCGTAGCATGCACGGAATCCACAATATACGTTCCGGCCTGATACGGACGGTAGGAAAGCTCCAACTCCTCCACAATGGGCATGGCCTCCTCCTGCACCACAATGTCATTGAACATCATGGCACCACCCCACATGCCGCCGCCGGGGGAAAGTTTGCGGTCCAGCAGTGCCACCTTGTGCCCGGCCTTAGCCAGGTAATAGGCCGCCACAATGCCGGAAGGACCGCCACCTACGATGGCGGCATCCAGCTGCAGACAGGAAGACAACTTGCCGAAATAAGACTCAATGATACCACGTGAAATGAGCGTTTCCATAATTAAGGCGTAGTCTATACCCCGCTTCGTGCGCTGTCAATCACGTTTTTTGACTTGCAAAAGCAGCAGATTCGTGGAAAATCAGCAGCATGATGAAGCAGGTACTGGCAGACGCGCGTTTATATGGAATTGTCGATATGGGCTATGTGCGCCCGGAGGATGTGGAAAGCACCACCGCCGCCCTGCTGCAAGGCGGTATCCGCATTCTGCAACTGCGAGCCAAGGGGGTAGAACCCGCATTGGTGGAGAAACTGGCGCGGCGCATGCAGCCGCTCTGCCGCGCAGCAGGGGCCATCTTCGTGCTGAATGACTATCCGGAAATGGCTGCCCGCATCAGGGCAGATGCCGTGCATGTGGGGCAGGATGCCGGCCCATTGGAAGCCGTGCGCGCCATCGTGAACCCGGATATGCTCATCGGCCGCTCCACCCACAGCCCCGAGCAGGCTCTTGCCGCCGTAGCAGAGGGTGCAGACTACATCGGCTTCGGCCCACTTTTCCCCACCGGCACCAAGCCTGGGCGCCCCGCCATCGGTCTGCAGGATATCGCCACCGTTCAGCAGCAACTGGGTGATTTCCCCATGTTCTGCATCGGTGGTGTCAACGGCAGCACCCTGCCCGCCGTACTGACCGCCGGGGCCCGCCGCGTGGTCATTGTCTCCTGGCTGCTCCAGCAGCCGGACGTGGCAGCAGCCACACGAAACGTGCTTGCACAGCTATAACCCTCGAAGCACGGGACGTCAGTCCCGCCTTATACACAAAAAAGGCCGGAGCGGCAATATTCTCCGGCCTTTTTTTCTGATTTGACTGTATTCTTTAGCGGAACTTAAGCTCCTTCACCTTGGCAGCGAGGGCATCGAGCACCGTCTTGTGAGCGGCGTCCACCTCGGCAGCGGTGAGGGTCTTCTTCGCATCGCGATACAGGAAGGTGTAGGTCATGGCCTTGCGGTCGGCGGCGAGCTTCTCGCCGGTCGGGTCGCAGAACACATCCTTGAGTGCGCAGGAAACCAGCAGTTTCTGCTTGGCACCTTCCACCACCTTCATAATATCAGCATGACGGGTAGCGGCGGGTACATCGAGGGAGGCGTCGCGACTGGAGCCAGGGAACTGGGGCAGATCCGCAGCCTTGAAGGGAGCGGTGGCCACCTGCTGCAGCTTGCGGAGATCAAGCTCGGCGTAGTAGCACTCCATGGGCAGGCCCAGGGCGCGGCACTTGGCCAGGGAAAGGCGGGCTACATAACCGCAGGCCTGGTTGTTAATGGCGATATCAGCACCCACGGCGGCATTCTCGCGCTGCTGCTTGGCGGGGGTGATGGCAATGGCAGCCTTGGGCACCAGCGTATCGAGCACAGCGCGGAGATGCTCGAAGTGAGCCTCACCCGGCTTGGTGCATGCCCAGCTGGCGGGGGCCAGCTTGCCGGCCATGAAGATACCCAGCACCTCGGTCTCGATATCCTTGCCCTTGCCGCCGCCGGTGTTGCGGAACACGCGACCGCACTCGAAGAAGCGCAGCACATCCATACCCTGGTTGATGTTGCGGGCAGCCACGGAGATGAGGCCGGGAGCCAGCGAGGGACGCAGGGTGGAGTGGTCCTCGGAAATCGGCAGGGAAACGCGGATGATGTCGCCATCCATCAGCGGCTTGATGGGCAGAGCATTCTCCACGCTGGCAATGGTGGGGTCGATGCTCTCGGCGGCGATGAGCTTGAAGGTCTGCACCTCCCAGAAACCGGCACCAGCCAGCTTGCGGGAAAGAGCCATGCGGTAATCGTGAGCGCGGTCGTTGGCGCTCTCGGGCACGTAGATAGAGGTCGTGGTGGCGGGGATATTATCAATACCGTACACGCGCACGATTTCCTCCAGCAGGTCGCAGCTGCGCTTCAGGTCCAGACGCCAGGGCGGGCAATCCCAGGTACCCTTCACGTCCACGTCCTTCAGGCCCAGGTTGCGGAGGATGCGGGCACCCTCCATGTGGGGCAGCGTGCCGTTGGTCATCACGTCGAGCTCCTTCCAGTCCAGCTTCACCTGGTCCAGGGCGTAGTAAATCTTGGCATCGGTGCCCTGCTCCAGCACGGTAGCGCTGGTGGCAAGTTCTTCGGCCACCAGGCAGGGAGCCTGGCCACCCACCATCACCGGCTCAGCGGTGCCGCCGCAGCACTCCAGAATCAGCTGGGTGGCGCGGGCTGCAGCGCGAAGCACATTCCAGGGGGAGGTGCCGCGCTCGAAGCGGTAGGAGGAATCAGAACCCAGAGCCAGGCGGCGGCTGGTGAAGCGGATGCTGCTGCGCAGGAACCAGGCAGATTCGAGGATGATATCGGTGGTAGCCTCCGTCACGCCGGAGGCCAGACCACCCATCACACCACCCAGGGCAAGAGCAGCGCCGCTGGCATCGGAGATGACCACGTCATCGCTCTTGAGCGTGTACTGCTCATTCATGAGGCTGGTGAACTGCTCGCCCTCGGCAGCGCGGCGGATATTCAGGCCGCCGGTAATCTTGCTGGCGTCGAAAGCGTGCAGAGGGTGACCCAGCTCGAAGAGGCAGTAGTTGGTGATGTCCACCACGTTGTTGATGGGGCGCAGACCGATAGCCACCAGGCGGTTGGCCAGCCACTCGGGAGACGGGCCGATTTTCACACCGGAAATACGGGTGGCGGTGTAGAGCGGGCAAAGCTCCGGGGCTGAAAGAGTGACAAAATCACCGGCAGCCTTGGTCTCGGCAGCAGCTGTGGGAGCCTCAGCGGGGTCGGTCTTCAGGCTGCGGCCGGTGATGCCGGCCAGCTCACGGGCCATGCCCCAGTGGCTCAGCAGGTCGGGGCGGTTCGGGGTAATCTCCAGCTCGAAGATGGTATCCGTCTCCACGAAAGTGCACACGGGCGTGCCCACCACGTAGTCCTGCGGAAGAATCCACAGGCCGTGTTCCTTATCCGGCAGGCCCAGCTCAGAGGCAGAGCAAAGCATACCGCGGCTCTCCACGCCGCGCAGCTTGCCGTCCTTAATCTCCCAGCCGCCGGGCAGCACAGCACCGGGCAGAGCGCAGGGCACCTTGTCGCCCACCTTGTAGTTCTGGGCGCCGCACACAATCTGGCGCAGAGAACCCTCGCCGGCATCGACCATGCACACATTGAGGTGGTCGCTGCCCTCCACGGGGGTCTTCTCCATGACCTGGGCCACCACCACGAGTTCGGTGGTCACGCCGCGCTCCTGGATACCCTCCACCTCGATACCGGCGAAGGTGAGCATATCGGCCATCTCCTGAGTGCCGAGGCCCTCGAGGTCAATGTAGCTGGAAAGCCAATTCAGTGAAACATTCATGATATAGTCAGAAAAAGGTTAGATTTTATTGGAACTGGGCGAGGAAGCGGGCATCGTTCTCGATGAGGAGGCGGATATCGCGGATACCCCAGCGAATCATGGCCAGACGCTCCAGGCCAATGCCGAAGGCGAAGCCCGTGCAGCCGGCATACAGGTTCTTGCCGGTGGCCTTGTCGATATTCTCGAACACGGCGGGGTTCACCATGCCGCAGCCGGCAATCTCAATCCAGCGCGGGGCCTGACCCGCTGCCTGCAGCAGCACGTCAATCTCAAAGCTCGGCTCGGTGAACGGGAAGAAGTGCGGACGGAAACGCACGGCGGTCTCCTCGCCGAAGAGAGCCTTCAGGAAATACTCCAGCGTACCCTTCAGGTCACCCACGCTCACTTCCTTGGCCACATACAGACCCTCAATCTGGTTGAAGGCGGAAAGATGGGTGGCATCGATGGCATCGCGGCGGAAGGCGGAGCCGGGGCAGATGATGCGGATGGGAGGGCAGTCCTTCTCCATCACGCGGGCCTGCACGGTGCTGGTCTGCGTGCGGAGCAGCTTGCCGCTGTCGAAATAGAAAGTATCCTTCTCATTGCGGGCGGGGTGGTCATCCGGGGTGTTCAGGGCATCGAAGCAGTGCCACTCGTCCTCAATCTCGGGGCCATCGGCCAGGGTGAAGCCCATGCGGCGCAGCACGCGCACGGCTTCATCGCGCACAATGGAGATGGGGTGCAGACCACCGGCGGGCAGCGTGGCACCCGGCATGGTAAAGTCCACACCAGCCACAGCGGCGGCATCCAGTTCCTGCTGGAGAGCAGCCTTGCGGTCCTCCAGAGCGGCGGTGATGATGGCGCGGGCTTCATTCAGAAGAGCACCCACGGCGGGCTTGTCTTCCTTGGGCACATCGCGCATGCCCTGCTGCACCTGGGTAAGAGTACCCTTCTTGCCCAGAATACCCACACGGGCATCCTCCAGGGCCTTCATGTCGGCAATGCCGGCAATGCGGGCCAGGGCTTCTGCTTGTACGCTAGCAATCTGATTTTTCATAAGTTCGCAGGAAAATATACGCGCGTAGGCGCGATTGTCAAGCATTATGCTGTCTGCAGCGTGTCAACACCGCCACGCTCCTGCCCGGGCACAAAAAAAGCCTCCCGGCTCATACGAGCGGAAGCTTTCGCAAAAACAGCTGGAAAATTCATCCCAACAACCTCCCCGGACCTTATATGGGGAGGCACATCACCAGCCCCTGTTCAGATACCGAACTCAGGAGTAGGCGGCAGTGTATTCTCCGGGGTAGGAGGCAGTGTGTTACCAACAGCGGTAAGGGCGGCGAGGCCAAGTACAATAGCGATAGTTTTCATCTTTTTCTTCTTTCCTTTCTGTTTCCCTGCCGGGGGTGAAATCCGGCTGCGGCATTCTACTCTTATTTTCCCAGAAGTCAACCCCAAAAATCAGATTTTTTTCACATTTTTCAAAATCAGATAAATATTCATGAAAGAAGTGCAATTTTTCCTCCGTAGGTATAAGCCCGCCACCGCAGAAACGCAGGTTTCCTATCTAACATGAACAAAAGGCTTGTAAGCATACATTCAACCTGATATCATATCCTCCGTATGAAAAATTTCTTTCTCTGCGCACTGGCCAGTCTGGCACTGCTGACCCCGGCAGCCACGGCTGTGCAGTTAAGCGACCTCTCACCTACCCTGACCCGCAATGAAGCGGACGACAACCTGACAAAGGACTATGCCTACCGTGTTCTGAGCGACCTGAGCGTACGCCGCATCTGGAATCTGGATAGCAACCGTAAACTCACTATTGATTTTGAAGGCAAAACCGGCAACCTCATCTGCATTGTCGTGGATTACCGCACACCGGTAACACTGGATGAAGCCACCCAGGACGCCGCCGACATTGGCAAGTTCGAGGAGGCAGCCTGGCGAAAGTTTGACGAGAAAAAAGCAGCCAAGTACTACATGGGGCGTTCCCGTGCCATGAAATTTGATTGCGGCTACATGTTCCAGGAACTTTCCGGTGCCAATAAATGCATGCGCCTCACCTTCTATCCCAAAGCCCCGGCAGAAGATCGCCGCCAGATTTCCGAAGGCAGCACCATTTCCGGCGCCTCAGCCATGGGCAGCACCATGAGCGGCAGCGCCGTCAAGAAACTGATGGAGGACGAAGAAACACGCCTGTACACTCCCAACAAGACAGATGAGGTCAAAAAGGCCAAGAAGACCAAGCCGAAGCCTGTAGTAGTAGTAGAACCCCAGGACGAACCGGCTGAAGATGAGGTTGAGGATACTGATTCCACAGACGACATTGCAGCAGTTGAACCGGAGGCGGACGAAGAACCCAGCCAGACTGGCAAGGTTGTTCAAGGCCCGGTGAAGGTCAAACCCATCAAGAAGGTGAAGCAGAAGGGCGACCGCAGCAGCGATGCAAACAACTTCCTCGCCAAGCTCGGGCTGGATGGACTGGAAACCATTCACTGGATTCTCATCGGCGTTGGCCTTGTGGTACTTATCACCATCATCAGTGCAATTGGCCGCAGCAATGAACGCCGCAAGATTGAGCAGCGAGCCGCCCGCCTGCGCAGCAACCCGACCAGCGTGAAAGCCTCGCTCCGCCAGAAGGCAACGGGCGATAAATCCAAGCTCCGACTGAAGTAAGCCTCCAAAAAAAACTCTTTATTCCACCCAGCGCGCCCTGTTACCAGGGCGCGTTTTTTGCGTTCACATGATATTTCCTCTTCCCCTAAACAAAGCATTATGTTAGACTAACGGGAAACAGGTACAACAAGAAAACATGAAATACCTTTCCATCATCCTTGCCATGGGGCTTCTGAGTGGCATCACCGCAGCAGCTCCTGCAAAAAAGAAGGCTCCCAAAGCAGAAGCATCCGTCTTCATGCAGCGCAGCAATGGCATCTACTCCCTGCACGAAGCTGCAGCTGCCGGCAATGCAGAGGTGCTTACAAAGAGACTTGCCGAACCAAGCCACAACATCAACCAGAAGGATGAATCCGGCAACACGCCGTTGCATATTGCAAAAAAAGCGAAGCACCAGAACATCGTCAAACTCCTGCAGCAAGCCGGTGCAAACGCCAGCACCCCGCCGGCAGACAAGGTGCAAGCCCCCCGCGAAACACCCGCACCCCAGGTGAAGCGCGACAAAAAGTCAGAAAAATCCGCCATCGACCAGCACCCGGTTCCCCAATTCACCGATTTTTCCAAGCTGAACGGCGACCCCAGCCAGGTTGAAAAAAATTACCGGCACCGAGAGTTCAAGGCCTACCTGCCGCTGCACATCCTTGGCCAGAGATACAAGGTAGGCAACTATTCCAGTTTCGAGAACCCCACCGGCATTGCATTCGAAGCAGGGGATACCCTCTCCATCCGCATGGAGGGCAAGCCCCGCACCAATGTTGAATTCATTGTACAGGACTTCCGGGCAGACGGCAAACAGTCGCGCTTCCCGCTTACTCCCGGCAATAACCAGTTCACCCTCACCCATGCCGGGCATGGCTATGTGAACTACCGGGATGAAGACCCTGCCACCGCACCCGCCATCAAGCTGCACATCAGCGGCGGCTATATCAACGGCGTATTCACCCGCCACGATAATGCCGAAACCTGGAAACGCCTGCTGCAGAACGCGAAGAGCGAGATTTTCGACATCATCGGCGAGCGCACCCAGTGGGTGCTGGATTTGAACGCCCTGCGCAACGGCTGCCCGAACAAAGGCCCGGAGCTGGTGGCACTGTATGACCGCCAGATGCAGCTGGAGCAGCAGCTCATGGGCTGGGACTGGGAGGGCATTCACCCCGGCAACCACATCATGGGCCGAGTCATCTGGCAGGGCTACATGCATGCAGACGGCCTGGGCGGCGCGTTCCACTGCAGCGTCACCCCGGGCATCGCGAATGTGGACCAGGCGAAGAAAGGCGGCTCCTGGGGCACCTCGCACGAATTCGGCCACGTGAACCAGACCCGCCCCGGCCTGAAATGGGAAGGCACCACCGAGGTAACAGTGAATCTCTTTGCCCAGCGGGTCAACCTGGATTTTGCCCCCAATGAAATGCGCCTGGAACACGAGACCTGCCCCACCCTGGAAAAACGCTGGATGCGCGGCGGCCGGTTCGACTGCTACGTGAACAGCGCCCTGGTGAACCGCCAGCTCTGGCAGTTCCAGATTGGGCCGGATGACGGGCAGAGAGAACCCGGCGAGCGCCGTGGCGACCAGTTTGTGGCGCTCTGCCCGCTGTGGCAGCTGTATCTCTACAATACCGTTGCCAGGGGAGATGAGCTCTTCTACCCGCGCATTTTCAAAAACGTGCGCGAGACAGATGAAAGTACCATGCGCAAGGGCGAATTCATCACCCGTTTCATCACCCGCTGCTGCGATTCTGCCCAGCTGGATTTGAGCGACTTCTTCATCGAAACCGGCATGCTGGCCGTCATGAACCGCTATATCGAGGACTACAGCTCCGCCTGGTTCACCATTACCGAGGACATGTGCCGCCAGGCGCTGAAACACGCCAGGCAATATCCCAAGCCAGACTCCCCGGTCATCTTCTACATCAACACCAATAACGCAGAAATCTACCGCGATAAGCTCAACATCGTTCCCAGCCCGGATTTCTCACCCGTTGTGGATGAAAGCAAACAGCCGTCCTTCCTTGTGCCGGCAGACAAGTGGGCCAATGCCGTTGCCTTTGAGGTGTACGACAAGAGCGGCAAGCTCCTCCGCATCTGCCTGCGCGGCCTGAACCAGCAGGATAACAAATCCACCGAGGTTCTCCTGCCGCCGGGGGCAGATGCCGTCATGGCGGTTCAGTGGGACGGCAAGCGCTACACCATCTACAGCGCCAGCGGCGCCACCATCGATGCCAAGCCCGATTCCTGCACCGGGCCCGGACAGCCCAAGGCAGGCACCAAAAAGAAGCGCAAGCAGAAGTAAGCCACACTCTGCACTTCACAGCCCGCGGCCACGTGTGTTAGTATAGCGCCATGTCACGCTACAATGGAGAACAGGTACTCGTCGTCCCCCGCGAAGCCTTTGAGGCCGTGGGCGCGTTCAATGGTGTAAAGCTTAATCCGCAGGATTACCTGACCGCCTTCCTGCAGCCCGGCGTGGCACGCTACATGGACCGCGAGCTGGCAGAGGAAAGCCCGCAGTTCAAACAGCTCATCACCTACGCCATCTTCTGCCACCAGGGCCGCATCCTGGCCTATGCCCGCACCTCCAAGGGTGGTGAATCACGCCTGCACAACAAGATGTCCCTCGGCATCGGCGGGCATATCAACCCCATCGATGGGCTCACCGACTCCATCTCCACCTACCTGGCCGGCATGGAACGCGAAATCCGCGAGGAAATCACCTTCACCGGCTCTGCCACTCAGGAACTCTTCGCCATCATCAACGATGACACCAACGAGGTAGGTTCCGTGCACCTCGGCTTCGTGCACCGCTTCGAGCTGGAAGATGACCAGGTGGTCCCCAATGAAAAAGCCCTGGCTGATTTAGGTTTCCGCACGCTCGATGAACTGGCCGGCCCGCTCTACGAGCGCCTCGAGACCTGGTCCGCCATCTGCGTGGATGCCCTCAAGGGCTGATACATTCCCGCACAGCGTACCTTTTTTCATCATACCGCCCCCCCTCCGGGCGGTATGATTGTTGTATGGCAGCAGCAGAAACCCACATGATGCACCGGAAATATACTTCTGGAATCAAATTTTCTGTTTCTGACTCAATAAACGCGCACCGCAGAAACGTCTACCCTGTATATGAATGCCGCCCGCAACATCTGCACCAGTCTCCTGCTCGGAGCATCACTTCTCAGCCTCACCTGCCAGGCGAATGAAGACCCCACCCCGGAGCAGCAGGTGCTTATCGACCATTTTCACCGACCGGTCTATACACTGGGTGAAGCCATGAACACGGCCCGCACGGCCCTGCAAAAGATTACCGACGCTGCCACGGCCGACGCCACAGCCCCGCTTGTTTCCGCCGTCATCCAGGCTGAGAACGCCGTCAGCGAAGCTGCTGCCCGACTGGCGGAAGCCGGGCTGAGCGTGAGCAGCCTGTACCAGAAAGGCCAGCTGGCAAAAGCTATCAGCAGCCTGCCGGTTGCGGCCTACAACGCCGATATTCAGGCCACCCTGGCAAACGGATGCTACGGCAGCGTGAGACTCTACCTCGCCATCACCGGGAAATCTGCTACCAACGAGCAGCTACAGGCCTCGCTCAGTGAGCAGGACAAGGCCGATCTGGCAACTGTCGAGCACGCTCTCAGCGCCATAGAGGCCATCTGCCCGGTTTCGCACTGGCGCCCGCTGGAGGATGAATTCGTCAAGCGATTCGATGCCTCACGCTCCGCCGCCGCACGCCTGCAGCAACACCCACTGACCGCCATGATGCTGCACAGTAAGCTCGAAAAGTACGCCCGATGGCTCCAGGAACTCGCCAACCGGGAATTTCTCCACAACGGCGACCTGGAGGAACGATTCCTGATACACCCGCAGAACTACATAGGCCAGTGGTATGAACGGCGTGCATTCGATGATTACTTCTACCGCGGGGCCGATGCACTGAACCTCAACAGCGCCACTCCTCGCGGCAAAGCTATCTGGGACGCCGCAGAACCGCGCCTGGCTGAACTGCGAAAAAAATACAACCTGGGCACCGGTGATGGCCGCACCCGCGAAACAGCCTTCGATATCCCCGCCGAAATCAAGCCGGAGGAATTCAAGCGCTTTGTGAATGAAGTCACGAAGGAACTTTTCGGCAAGCGGGCCTTACCCAGTAATCTACGGTGGAGCTCCTTAGGCAAGAATGGCCGCAGAGTGGTGCATGGAATCATCCTCGTGGGGCGCCCCGGCAACCGGAACCGCGACAACGACAGCCACACCATCATGCCCTGTTATTTCAACATCGAACGAAAATGAAACGGATACTCACCCTCATTCTGAGCCTGCTGCCGCTTGCACACGCCGCAGGCGGAGGCTACGCCACACCGGCGGAATTCGGTTATCCTGCGCTCTCCCTGGAACCAGCCCAGCACCTCATCCCTGCCCCTGAGCGCGAATGGAGCATCCCCGGTCAACCGCCCCTGCGCGCCACCCTTCAGGGCATCAAGGGCAAATGGGGCAACGATGCCATCATCATCCTGCGCCCCCCCTCCGGGCGCGACAGGTCAGTTCCCGCCTATGCCCTGAGCGATGAAGACCTGCAAACCGTCAATGACTGGCTGAAGAAAAACAACTTCGAGGAATTTGAAACCTACCGAGAGGGAATCAGTCTGGTGCGCGTGCACTCGGTCATCCCCGTGGGCAAGGAGTACCATGTCAACCTCATCCTGACCGACGGCTCGCGCCTTTCCCTGCGCACCAATGCCCAGCCGGCCAATCGGGAATACGCCCTCAAACAACCAGTCAGCGCCTTCCAGGTGACAGATTCCACCCTGGAGACCCTGCGCCTCCACAGCACACGAAAACCAGAAAACAAGCCAGAGCTACCCATCGCCACCACCGTGGATGAAGCCGTACTCTACGCCGCCACGCATGATACAGGCATTGCAGTATTCTACCTGAACCGCCGGGGCGGCGCCATTGACCAGACCTTTCGCCACTATCTGGCAAACAAGCCGGAACTGGTGGCCCGGTGGGCACAGCATTTCGTGTTTCTGATGGCCTACTGCGACGAACACGGCATGTACCCTGCGGAGTGCCACGACGGCGCCTTCACCCTGTCCCTCACCCATGGTTTTCTGGGGTCGCACGCCGTCAACCTTTGCAACACCAGTTCCGAACTCACGCATATCCGGCTGGCCTGGCTCAACAACACCCATAGTCTCAACTACGTACTCCATATGCACAACCAACGCTCCGGCAATCCTTACCAGCAGAAGTTCACCACGGGAACCCAGTCTGGCGTAACCATGGTTGACAGCATGCTGAAACTGCGCGACGACGCCTTCCATCTCTTCGGTCACTAATCAAGCCCGCCCACCCTCATGAAGAAAACATTGACCTGGATTCTGCTCTCCCTACCCGGCACCCTGGCAGCCGCCGATGAGTATTTTGAGCGGAGCCTGTACCCGGATTGCCGCAAGCTCACCCCCGCCGAGGTCGACCCGCGGGATTGGTTTCCGGCCGCCACACAAAAAGAACGAGAACAAATGCGGCAGAATGCCCGCCAGCATTATACCGACGCCCGGACCATGGCCATGCGTCTGCTTGCAGACCCGCAGGATGAGGCAGCCTTTGTGGCACTCACCCCGCACACAAAACACATCAATGACCTGGTGAACGAGATTTCCCGGGAATCGCGAGAAAACAGGAAGAAGCTGACCACACTGCTGCAATTCCGCCAGATATACCGCGTGGAAGGGCTGTCTGATGCCCGTCTGCTGGCACTGAATGACAAACCCAGGCAGGAATTCATCATCTGCCTGCGCGACATGCTGCAGAACCAGACTCCGCGAGATCAGCGTATCCGCCAGCTCTACAACATGCTTGAGCACGACACCGCGCTCAACCATGCAGAAATTGATATCATCTACCGCGGCCTGCGCGCATGGTGTGGTGTCAGCAACAGCCACCGCCCCGCCGGTGCCGTGGCTCGGCTTTACCTGCGCGAGTTCCGCGATGACAAGGAGGTGCAGCTTTCCTCGCCCATGGAGCATGATATCACCGTCCACTACCCGCACCTGCGCCGCTTCGTCTCCTCCGAATGCGCCATCAACGGAACCGTGGCCAAGGGACTCTCGCACGAGATGAACTGGAACACCCGCACCCTCAACCGCCTGCTGTGGCGAGACCCGGCAAAGGCCATCATCCTTGCCCGCCACTTGCAGAAGCCCGGCTATGACCTGCTGGAACACAATCCCACGGCTTTGCTGCGCTACATGCGGTTCTGCGGCATTGCACAATACCGCCACCTGGCACTGGAGGTTCCCGAATGCTGCATCATGGCGCTGAATGCCCCCCGGCAGCAAAGCGATGAGGAAGCAGCCCGGCTGGTCCGACAGGAGACTGGGCGGCTGTCCCCCATGCTGGCACCGCTGGCGCCACGATGCCTGCTGGCACTGGGGCAACGCCAGCTGAGCATCTGGCAACCGGCCACCCTCGCCCCGCATGACACCATCTCACCAGCCTGGCCCGATGCCTCAGCAGTGCAGCTGCCGCAGTGGCAGAACAGCCTGCTCGGTCTGCCGGAAAATGCTGATGTGCCGGCAGCCGCAACAAAGGAACTGAACGACCTCACCCGGCACATCGAAGCCGTGAAGAAACACCGCGGCACCGGGTACCTGCTGGCCAGTGCCCTTCGTGAATGCGAACGAGTACGCCCCGACCGCCATGACCTCATCACCCCGGTCTACATCCGCATTGCCATGCGCTTCGAGAATGACGGGGTGACGCTGAGCTACCTGCCGGAAGAAGACAGCTTCGGCATTGACAGCGATGACCTGGCCGACACCTCCGATCCCATCCTCGGCACCGCTCTGCACCTCATACCACAGCACCTGCACCGACTCACCCTGCAACTGGCCCTGCTCGAGAAGAACGGACAAAACAAGGAGCTGGAGCAAGCCTGCAGCAAGCTCGCCCGCGTGCTCAACCGCAGCAATCTGTGGCCGCTGGTCATCTGCCAGCGGGAGCTGCGCGGCTTCAGCACCCGCGCTCTGCTCACCCTGTTCTCTCACTATGAGGGGGAGGATGATGCGCTCTTCGACTACGGCGAGGCCATGGGGCTGCGGCATGAGATGAGCATTGCCCGCCTGGGGCATGAGGACGAACTGGGCGAAAACCTTCTGCGAGCCGCCGCCATCAGCGGCGCGCTCCCCGCCACAGCCGAGGAAAAGCAGGCAGCCATTGCCGCCTTCATGAACCTGGCACAGGAACACGCCTGGAGCACCGATTCCCGATTAACCGGCGGAGTGCTGCTGCACCTGCTGCGCTGGGGTATCACCGAACCGCTCATGCAGTGGAAGGAATTCCCCGCCCGCTATTTCCAGGGGCGGTATGCTACCAACGGGCTGCGGTATATCCGGGCCTGCCTGCAGAAGGGTGACAGGCAGAATGCGGAGCAGATGCTCACCGCCATGGGAGCAGATGCCGACACGAATACCACACCCGCCTACCGACTGGCTGCCGCCCTGATGGCAGAGGATGCGACCACGGCAGCCCGCCTGCGCAAAGATGCCCTGCTGCTGGCCATGCTGCACCGCTACATTGACTACACCACCTATGCCGACTACCTGGCCGAACTTGCCGTGGATGGCGACCCTCAGAACAACATCATGCGAGCCGAGCTCATGTTCAGCAATGGACGCATGGCCGGGCTCAGCCCGGAGCTGGGCTTCTGCTATGCGCGCAACGGGCGCTGGCAATCTGCCCGCTTTGTGTTTGAATACATGCTCACGCAGGGGCTCACCACCATCACCCCCTACGGCACCGTGCCCGACCACGCCCACATGTACTACTACCGGGCCTTTGCCGATATCTGCCGGGGTAAGGAGGAACAGGCACCGGGATTGACAGAAAAAGCGCTGAACGCCCTGTCCGGCACCCCGGCTGAGCCCACCGCCGCAGCCCTTGCGGCCCTGCCCGACTCACGCGCAGAGGAAAGTACACAAGTCGAGGCAGCCCCCACAGCCAGTGCACCGGCACATGACCTGCTGGCAGCCCTGCCCTCGCGCAGCTGGAAACTCAGGAACGGCACCACCCTGGAGGGGCAGCTCATTGCCCTGGGGCGTGGTAAGTTCATCTGCCTGCGCCTGGCCGATGGCAGAGCCCGCATCATTCCCATGGGCGAGATTGACGGCAATGAATCGGCCTACTTCAATACCTGGAGCCAGGCCAACGGCATGCAGACCTGGGAACACAAACCGCACGAAACAAACCCCGTCTACCGCATCAAAACCACGGGGCGTCCCCTTTACGCCATGCCCGATTTGGGGCACCCCGCCGCCTGGTACATGGCCGTGGTGGATGAAACCGGCAGTATTCACTGGTTGCGCACCTGGGGACTCACCGGACAGGCTGCTGAAATGGCCGCCGCGTTCTGCCGCAATGCCGGAAACTGCTTTACCCCGGAACTCCGCATTGCCGAAACGCCCCAGCAGGCCATCGCCATGGCGCAGGAGCACCACCTGCCCATCCTGCTCATCAGTACCATAGCATCCACCGGCGGCAGAGAGGAACTCCCCTGCCTGTACCAATACCTGCAACTTCACCCGCAGGCCGCCGGCACCTGGGCTGAGCAGTGTATCATCCTTCCGGTTACGCCGCCCATGAGCAAGGAACGCCCCCTGTGCTATCCCGCGCAGCAGCGCAGCGAGCTGCTGGAGCTGGAGCGGCTCTTCACCCCCGGCGTCACCGCCGAGGATTCCCACACTGGCCGCATGCTCGACACCGCCCTGCGCAGCAGCGGCAAGATAATCCTCTGCATGCTCTCCCCCGGAAAAGTGCACAGCAGAACACTGGCGCTGGACACCACCGTTCCCCCGGCAGAACTGCTGCGTAACGGCCCGGCTCTCCCGGCAAAGAAACAGACCGAACAACCATGAAATCCACCATTCTCACCACAGCGGCGGCACTCCTGATGCTGCCGGCAGCAGCCGCTCCGGCCCTGCTGGGGCTGCGCGCCACCGCCACGGCCAGGGAGGTGCAGCTAAACTTTGCTGAGCACATGGCCAGCGGCACCGGTTTAACGGTGCTGCATCTCACCCCCGGCACCCCGGCAGCAAAACTCCTGCGCCGGGGAGACATTCTGCTGCTGGCAGACGGCACCCATCTGCGCCAACCGGAACAACTGGCTGAACTGGTGATGCAGAAGCAGGCGGGCGACTTCCTGCACCTGGTACTGCTGCGCAACGGCTCCCGGATGGAGCTTCAGGTTCAGCTTACAGCCCGTCCCGAACAACGGGCACTGAGCCGCGAACAGCAGCTGGAGCTCAATCGCCTGCTTTTATTGCTCGTGCCCCCGGGGGAAGCGGTGGTGGATGTTCCGGCCGTGCGACGCCAGCTGCTGCAGCTCGAAAAAAGCGGGCTCGCCAGACTGGATACCACCTATCACACCTGCACCCTGTACCTGCGCTGCGGGACGTACCTCCTCACCATCGTCTCCTCCGAACGCAGCCTGAGCATCACCAGCAACCACCCCGAGGTGCCGGATGCCTGCCTGCGGGCCGATTTCTACCGGCGCGATACCCGCCGACTGCCCAAAGACCTGGAACATATACTCACCGAATCTGAACTCTACCGTCCATGAATTACCCCTATCTTCTTTTCCCGCTCATCGCGGCAGTGTGCCCGGCAGCCCCAGAGCAGGAAACCGGCACCGTTGAGAAATTCGAGCAGGCGCGACTGGAATACGAGGCGCTGCGCGCGCTGCTGCACATCAAAGCAGCCATGGCCGACAAGCAGGATGCCCAGCTGCCCCCGGTTGACAAAGTTTTATTCCTGAACGGCTTCCGCACTCAGCTATCCAGCGGCGGGGATTTCCCTTTCAAGAGTCTTACGGAGCACAGTAGAAAACGCACACGGCATGTTGAGGCTCAGATAAGAAAAGCCGACTTCCTCACCCCGCATGCGGCACAACAGGGCGTCTCCATCCTCCCGAACGGACTGCAATATGCCACCTTTGCATCGGATTCACCTGCACTCAACTACCGGGCACGCCGGGCACACTGCCTGCAGGCAACCGTGCCGGGCACCAAGCTGCGGCTGCATCTCAGCGGCATCCCGGCAGCGGTGGATGATGCCCTGTATGATGCGCCGCGCGGCCTTGTCTGGCAGTTTCTGCTGCCGGTGGAACTACTGGATGAAGTGGACGCCGCCCCACTGCGCAAATCCGGGCTGCACACCGTCGAAATCCTTGCGATGCGCGAGAGCCTGAGCCCGGAACTGCAGGAGCAGGCGCGCGCCGCCTTCACCGCCCGAACTCCCGCACTGCCTTCCATTACATTGGAAACAGCAGAACTGCATGCCGAGCGCTCCCGGCTCATGGGAATGCTGGCGGCGCATCTCATTGATGAGCCCTCGGACCTGCTCCTGGCACGGGTGGAAGAACTCCTGCTCAGACCGGAAACACCACAGGAGGAGCTGGAAGAAGAACTGGATGAGGCTGCCCGGCGCTACAGCAAGGCCCGAGAGGAACTCAGAACCATGCAGCACAGGCAGATTGCGGCAGATATCATGCAGCTGCAGCGGCAGATTCCCGGCACACTCGTGCTGAGCAATGGTCTGCTCTGCCGCGCCATCACCGGCACGCCGGATGATATTCCCCTGCCACAGGCCCGTTATATGGAGGAAGAAGAACTAGGACCGGAAATGTATCTGCGCATACGCAACCGGCTCATCCACGCCGCCAATGACCTGCCGGAGGCCATTCTCCGGGTGCTGGCCGAAATCCCGGCAGGGGTGGCATGGGAACTCATCCTGCCGCCCGCCCTTCGGGGCGAGGAATACGAGCTTCCCTTACTCTATCGCATCCGCGCCACCACCCCGCAGCAGAAGCAGGCCCCCCTCATCCTGCCTGATACCATCTGACACGTTTTCCTCATGGAATGCAGAAGACAAAAGCCTGTCCGGGCATCGTCCGGGCAGGCTTCATCATGGGTATTCAGGCTTCTTACTGACTAGATATCGAAAAAAATCAGAACTGCTGCAAACGGCGAAGCAGCGACCGGGGAACAGCCTCGCGCTCGGCCCGGGTGTTGATGGGATAATGAAGGCGCCTGCAGGAGCCCTCCTCCTGCACCACCAGAATAAACGCACCATTCCGGAACTGAAGCTCCACACAACCGGCAGGGTATGCAAGCTGCAGACTCATCTGCACATCACTTCCCTGCAGCCAGGTATCACACCCTGTCGGCAACCGGCGGGCCAGGGAAAGCAACTCCTGCATATCCGCCTGCAGCTGCTTCATATCTACACGATGAGGCAGGCGAGCCAGCTGCATCCGCAGGCGGCTGCGAGCCTGGGCAAATTGCAGCTGTAACTCCGGAATCATGTCCGACGGTACAACCGGCGCAGACGCCTCGATGCCGCGGCCCCGCGCAACCAGCTCAACCAGAGCCGTGCGCAACTGACCTCCCCGGCGGTACCGGACCCGCACCACATCGCCGGGAGCATACGCCCGCAGCGCCTCCTTCAAATCCGCGGCCCGGGGAGTCGGCACGCCCTGCACGCTCACAATCACGTCTCCCGCCTGCAGTCCCGCATGCTGTGCGGGGGTTTGCTCAGCCACGCGCTGCACCGGCACCCCATTCCCGGCAGCATCCTTCGCAGGCACCACGCCAAACACCACAGCCCCGCTGACCACCTGCAGGCTAAGCAGGCAGCCCAGCAAAAAGCTGAGGAGGGCTGTGGAGCGATTCGTCATATCACATCTTCCGGCATCTGGGGTTCGACAGGAGCCTGCACTTTGATAACCAATCGGGAATGATCCGGCTCCTGCATCACAAAAATATCACGGCGTATGGAGGAGCCCCCGTCCTCTGCCGGCAGAAGCTCGCGCCGCACCTCCACCACGGCTGCAGCGTGCTCCCGCTCCGGCATCAGCCCCCACCACAGCAAGGGCAGCACCAGCAAGGCCACCAACAGTGCAGCCACGGCACGCCACCGCCTGTACCAGCCATGCACCGGGGCCACCTCCATACGCTCCTCCAGCTGCTGCTGCAGGCTGGGTGGCATGGGGGCTGCGGCGTAGAGCGACACCAGCTCGGCCTCAAGCTCCAGGTCTGCCAGCAGCTCAGCCTCCTCCTGCTCCATGGCATCCAGCAGGCGCTGATGCATGTCGGCAGGCATGGGGACGGGCTCAAGCTCAGCGGCAAGCTCTTCAAAATCTATCTGCTTCTCATTCATGATGGAGGATTCTGTTCCTTTTGAAGTTGCTGGCGGAAAATACGCAGAGCTGCGCGGTACCGGGACGCGACCGTCGCGGCATTCTCCCCCATGATTTCACCAATGGCCCGGAAACTCAGGCCCTGCCACACATGCAGCATGACCACCTCGGCATAGTCTGCCCGCATGCGGCGCAGCACACGTTCGATGCAACGCCGCCGGTGTTCAGCATCGGACCGACTGCGCAGCCACGGGGTACTGTCATACACCGGCGGTTGCTCAGCAGCAGCGGCATAGGCTGTGGCCTGCTGGCGCGCCTGCGCCCGCGAAAGGTCGATAGATGCGTTCCGTATACAACTGATAACAAAAGCCTTCCACTCATCCTCCCCCTTACGAAACTCGCCACTGCGCACCACATGAACCAACTTCAGCAAGGCGCCTTGCAATACATCCTCCGCATCGGCCTCGCACGATGTGCGCTGCCGGGCATACAGCAGCAGGCGATTGCCGTGCTCAGCCAGCCAGCCTTTCCAGTCAGGCCCGCCACCCGTTTCCGCATGGCTGCCTTCTATGGGTATATCCGAATCCATCTCTTACACCTTATAGACGGCCCTATCGGAGTAGTTTATTAAAAAATTCGTGCTTTTTTCAGCAAAATGTCCAATATATGATGCTCCGGAATAGGACGCCTCTCCGGTACACTTTCCTACACCTCACCCGCTCCGCTACCGGAGCGGGTTTATTTTGCCCGGAATTCACCCCAGGCCGGCATTCCACGCTGAATCCAGGTCTCATAATCCAGCGCTATATTGCAATATCCCACGCCCAGAACCGCCAGTACACCCAGCACAGAGAGCACCAGCACAGCCACACGCCAGCGCTGCCGGGGAATCAGCGTCAGTACACCGCAGACAAGGAAGATGCAGAGGTTCCATTCATAGCTCTCACCGTGGTTGCAGGGATAGCGCAGCCACAGCGTGGCCAGCATCTCCACCCACGACAGTGCGCAGAGGCAAAAATTCGCCATTTCCCACGTAAAATACTTATTTTTCGCGTCCTGCATCGCCAAAATCATACACCGGCAGCCCGGAATAGTCAAGTTTCCCGGCCGCAAAATCAAATTCAGTACACTCCGGTACACCCCATCCAGCAAATTCAGGCTGAACGAGAAACAAATTTGCCGAATTCGACACAAATTTGCCCCAAGGGCATAAATTTGAGTTGACTTTTTAGGTGTATTGGAGTGTACTGGTGGTGCAGGTAAGTGCACTCAAAAGCATGAATAGTGTCTCCACAGTAATGTTCACGGGCAACGTGACGCACAAGCTCGACCCGAAGAGCCGTATGGCGATTCCGGCGGGCTGGCGTGACGCGCAGGGGGCTACACTGTGGATGATAGATGCTCAGAATGAGGGATATCCGATTCTGAAGTGCTATACCAAGGAAAGCTTTGAGGAGATGGTAAACGGGATTCGCAGCCACGCCGAAGCACGTGGGTTCGACCCCGCCGCCGTGAACCGCTACATTGGCACCATCATCGGTCTGAGCTTCGAGGCCGAGGTGAGCAACCAAGGCAAGCTTCTCATTCCCAAGGCACAACGTGAACGCCTCAAACTGGCGGACAACGCGACTGTAGTAGGTCGCGGGTCGTATTTCGAAATCTGGGCACCGGCTGACTTCGAGGCCACGAAGACAGCAGAAGCCCTGGCGAAACTGGAAATGGACAAGGTCTTCGGCATTCTCACATGAGCAAGGTAGCAACAGAAAGCCACGCCGGCAGCGCATTCCCGGGCGGCACCTGCTACAAGGTGCTTCTGTGGGAGGAAGGCGCATTGAGCCCCGGGCAGCTGGATGCCTGGCAGGCAACACGGCGCGAATTGCTTGCGCGCATGCGCGACGCGGGCATCAAGGGCGCACGCGGCACCCTGGCCAAGCTGGGGGCAGAGCTGCGGGAGCTGTCTACCCGTGCCGTCATCACCCCCTTGAGCACCTGTGCCCAGGCCAGCCTTTCTCTTACGCGCGTGGGCGCCTTGGCAGCGAAGCTGCAGCGCGAGGAACAGGTGCTGGCCTACCGGCTCACCCCCTGCACCGCCACAGTGCTGGTGGAGCTCACCGGTGAGGAAGGCATTGATGCCCTGGTAAGCCGCTGGAGCACAAGCACCCCGGAGGTGCAGTGGTGCACCTCCCCGCTGGTGGAGGCCATTTCCCCCGCCGAGGCCGCCGAATGGCAGGAGGAATGCCGCGCCGCAGACGCTGAGAGCGATGCTGACACAGAAGCTGACGAAGAAAACGCCCCCGCCTTCCACCACGTGACCGTGCTCCGCGAGGAAGCCGTGGCCGCCCTGCAGCCGGCAGAAGGCCGAGTGCTGGTGGATGCCACCCTGGGCGGTGGCGGCCACACCGAGCTCATGCTGGAACGCGGCGCCACCGTGTGGGGAATCGACCAGGACCCCGCCGCCCGGCGCGCCGCCCGCAAGCGCCTTGCCGCCCATGCCGACCGCCTGCACATCGTGGCCGGCAATTTCCGCAACGCCGTGGAACTGCTGCGCGCCGAGGGTCTTGAAACAGCCGATGGTATTCTGGCCGATATCGGCATCTCCTCCCCGCAGGTAGACCAGGCCGAGCGAGGCTTCTCCTTCCTGGCCGAGGGCCCGCTGGATATGCGCATGAACCCCGCCGCTCCCCGCAGCGCTGCCGACATCGTGAACACGGCCGCCGAGAGCGAGCTGGCAGACATCCTGTGGCAGTATGGCGAGGAACGCGCCAGCCGCGCCATTGCCCGCCGCATTGTGCAGGAACGCGCCAAAGCCCCCATCACCACCACCACGCAGCTGGCAGATATCATTGCCTCTGTGTTGCCCCGCAAGGGTAAGCAGCACCCCGCCACCCGCTCTTTCCAGGCGCTCCGCATCGCCGTGAATGATGAGCTCGGTGCGCTGGATGCCCTGCTGGAAAGCGGCCTGAGCCTGCTCAAGAGCGGCGGCCGCTTCGCCATCATCACTTTCCACAGCTTGGAGGACCGCGCTGTCAAACGCTACTTTGACCGCGTGACCCGCCCGGAAATCGACCGCCCCGAATGGCCCGCACCGCGGCCCAACCCGGAATACGCCGCCCGCCTGGTCACCCGCAAGCCCATCGTGGCAAGCGAGGCTGAGCTGGCCGCCAATCCCCGGGCACGCAGTGCCAAGCTCCGGGTCATCGAAAAGCTATAAATCACCTCTCTGTATCACCACTCGCCACTCTCGTCACCTTAAATGTCACCCAGCATAAAAACCTCCCGCTATGCCAACCAGGTAAGCCTAAGCTTCCTGGGCTGGATGGTGGCGTTTGCCACCATGGTATCAGCAGGGGGCATTACCTACGCTCTATACAAGAATGATCAGGTAGCTGTGCGCACAGAAATCAACAACCTCAACCGGAAAATTGCTGTGTGCGTCATGAATACCAACCAGCACCGGGCCAAGGCCAATTCTCAGACCAACCGTTGGGCTATGCGCGACCGCCTCAGCCAGGACCGCTCCACCCTGCGCGATATCAACCGTAACCAGATTGAACTGGCCCGCCGCCTGCAGGACAGCGGCCTTGCCGTCATCCACCACTAACCTGCAATCACAAATCTATCTCCATGAAAACCAAGATTCCCTTTGCCGGTCGTTGCATTGTCCTGGCCGCAGGCATGGCCATAGCCTCCAGCCTGGCCACAGCCCGGCTTGTCAACCTCCAGCTGCTGGATAAGGAAAACATCAGCTCCATCGCGGCAGATGACCTCATCGACCGCGAACGCATCCCGGCCAAGCGTGGTATCATCATGGATCGTAATGAGGAAATCCTCACCAACAACATCCAGAGCGCCGAACTGGTAGCAGACTACAACCACCTGCGCGAAATCACCGTGGTGGTGGAAGGTCTGGCCTATAACCACGCCATCAACGACCCCCGTTGGGATGCCACCAGCGACGAAAAAGAACGCCTCAAGCTTGTCTACAACTACCGCGCCAAGCTGCTCAACAACGCCAAGGCCAGCAACGAGGAAAAAGAAAGGCGCAAGGCCTTGATAAACCCGACCGATGCCAAGGCAAACCGCCTTCTTGAGTTCAGCGAGGCCACCATGCAGCATTATTTCGAGCAGCACGACAAGCTTGTGGCAGAAGTTCTGTACCCCTTCCTCTCGCACGAGAAAATCCAGTTCACCGAAAACGGGCACACCATCGAACGCTTCATGACGAAGGAGGATATCATCCGCAAAATTGCCCAGCCGGAGATTATCGCCTACAACAAGGAAGCAGAAGCCAAGGGGCTGCCTGACCGCAAAACCCTGCGCAAGACCATTGTGCTGGCCAAGGGCATGGATTTCGATACGGCCGATAAAATCAAGAAAGCCATCTCCGACTCGCGCCTGCGTGGTCTGATGGTGCAGTCGAGCCTCAAGCGTTCCTACGTCATGCCGGATATGCTGTGCCATGTTCTGGGATACGTGAACCGCGAAAACAAGGGGCAGAGCGGTGTGGAGGCCTATTTCCAGAGCTATCTTGCCGGTGTGGACGGCATACGCGAATACCGCCAGAACGGCCGCGGGCAGGTGCTGCCCAATGAGGACGACCGCTACATGGCCGCCAAGGATGGTCTCAACCTGAAGCTCACCATCGATATGCGCCTGCAGACCATCGTGGAGCAGGAGCTGGACAACGGCATGCGCCATTTCCGCGCCAAGCGCGGCTGCATGATTGTGGTAGACCCCAAGACCGGCGATATCCTGGCCATGGTAAGCCGCCCGGCTTTCTCGCTGGATGACAGCAAGGACCTCATCACCCACAAGGGCAAATTCAAGCGAGGCGAGGTGAAGGAGGACGACAAGGCCGTCACGGGTGAATTCAACTTTGCCTGCCAGACCCGTTACGAACCGGGTTCCACCTTCAAGGTACTGGGCGTTACCGCCGTGGTCGACAAAGGACTTATGGGGATTAATTCCTATGTGAACTGCTCCCCCTTCTCCGTAGGCTTCGGCAGTAAGGCTATTAACGACAACCCGTACAACTACGGCAGCCTGCCGGTGTGGGGCGTGCTCAAGAAATCCAGTAACCCCGGTGCCGCACGCATTGCCATTGTGGCCAAGTGGCAGAACTACAAGGAATACCTGGAAAAGTTCGGCCTTACCAAGCCCGCAGGCATCGACCTGCCCTCCGGTGGTGCCTGTCTGCTGGCAGATGGTTCCAACATCGTGAACTACTCCCGTATTGCCTACGGTTACTCCGTAGCCGTATCGCCGCTGCACATGGCCATGGTGTATGCCACCATTGCGAATGATGGCGTGCGCATGAAGCCCAGGCTTATTGATAAAATCATCGCAGCAGATGGTTCTATCTATGATGAATGCGCCCCGCAGGAGGTATGCCGCGTGATGAAATCCAGCACCGCCAAGGACCTGCGCTTTGCGCTCGAAACCGTAACACAGCGCAAGGGCGAATGCGGACGCGGCACCGCCACCGCTGCAGCCATTCCCGGCTTCCGCGTAGGCGGCAAGACCGGCACCGCCAAGAAGGTGAAAGCCGGCGGCGGCGGCTATGTCGATAACCTCTACACCGTTTCCTTTGCCGGTGTATTCCCCATCGATGACCCGAAACTCGTGGTCATGACCGTGATTGATGAACCGCACCCCACCGATTGCAACCCCGGCGGCGGTACCGTGGCGGCTCCTATTTTCCGCGCTGCGGTAGAGCGCTTCATCAATGTACTGAATCTTACCCCCAGCGATCCCGCTGCATACGAAAAATATCTTGCCAGCAAGCAAGAATCTGCTAATCTAAAGAAATAAGAATTCCACCCCGCCATGGACACGAAGAAATTATTCAGCACACTGCCCGGTACCAGCATCACCGGTACCCTTCCCAAGCAGCTCACGCTGCTTACCGATGACAGCCGCAAGGTGGTTCCCGGTTGCTGCTATGTGGCCGTGAAAGGCACTCAGTTTGATGGCCATAGCGTCATCGACGAAGTCATCGCAGCGGGAGCAGTTGCCATTGTGGCAGAAACCCCGGCCACCGCTGCAGCACAGGCAGCCGGCACCTGCTGGGTGCAGGTGAAAGACACGAAGGAAGCCTGTGGCCAGCTCATGAGCGCCTGGTACGATTTCCCCAGCAGCAAGATGGTGCTGCTCGGCGTGACCGGCACCAATGGCAAGACCACTATTTCCTACCTGGTGAACCACATTTTCCGCGCCGCCTGGCAGCGCGCCGGCCTCATCGGCACCATTATCTACGACAACGGCGAAACCCGCACCACCTCCTCCAACACCACGCCCGGCAGCGCCCTGCTGCAGAGCATGCTGGCCGATATGGCAAAGAACGGCTGCCGCGCCGTGTCCATGGAGGTATCCTCCCATGCGCTCACTCAGCAGCGCACCGCCGGCACCGATTTCCGCGTGGGTATCTTCACCAATCTGACCCAGGACCACCTGGACTACCACGGCACCATGGAGGAATACTACCAGGCCAAGAAGCTCCTCTTCACCCGCATGGCCGCTGCAGACCGCAAGAGCGCTGCCGTCATCAATATCGATGATGCCTACGGCCGCCGCCTGGCAGAGGAACTGGCCCCCATCATGAAGGTACGCACCTTTGGTGAGAACGAGAAGGCAGACTTCCGCGCCATGCCCAGGCTGGTTACCCTGAAGGGCAGCCAGTACGAACTGGTATACCAGGGCCGCAGCTACCTGGTGCGCACGCCGCTCATCGGTGAGTTCAACCTTTCCAACAGCCTAGCCGCCCTGGCCGGTGCCGTATGCTCCGGCATCAGCATCAGCGATGCCATCAACGCCCTGGCCCAGAGCCCGCAGGTTCCCGGCCGCATTGAGCTGGTGAGCAGCGTGAACAACGTGCAGTGCTTTGTGGACTACGCCCACACCCCGGATGCCGTGGAGAACGTGTGCAAGACCATGAAGTCTCTCTGCCGCAATGGCCGCCTCATCACCATCTTCGGCTGCGGCGGCGACCGCGACCGCACCAAGCGCCCGCTCATGGGCGAAGCCGCTGCCAGCTACAGCGACCTCTGCCTCGTGACCAGCGATAACCCCCGCAGCGAGGACCCCGAGCAGATTATCGATGAAATCATGCCCGGCATCCCCCGCAACAAGCAGCACCGCATTACCGACCGCGAGGAAGCCATCCGCGCCGCGCTGGAGCAGGCCCGCCCGGGCGATGTAGTGCTCATTGCCGGCAAGGGCCACGAGAACTACCAGATTTTCGCCAACGAGACCATCGAGTTCTCCGATTCTGCCGTTGTGCGCAAGTTCTACGCAGAAAAGAACCCGGAGGGCATCTCAGTTCCCTCCCGCAAGCCGGAAGGCCGCCGCAGATAATCCCCACAAACCGCTCCGTCTCCTCATGACCCACCTGAGCACCAGCGAACTCATTGCCGCCACTGCAGGAAAAGCCGTGGCCATGGGAGACCGTGCCATCACCGCAGGTCTCACCACCGACAGCCGCGCCATCACGCCCGGCTGCATCTTCCTGGCGCTCTGTGGTGAGCGTTTCGATGGCAACACCTTCGCCGCCGATGCCTCGCAGAAAGGAGCCGCTGCGGTAGTCGTGTCCCGGGTGGAGGGCGAATTTGCCCCCGGCTGCACCATTGTGCAGGTGGAGGACACCCTGGCCGCCCTGCAGAGCCTGGCCACCTGGTGGCGCGGGCTGCTGGAGCCCCTGCATGTGGTGGGGCTCACCGGCAGCAGCGGTAAGACCAGCACCAAGGACATGTGCCTTTCCGTGCTCAGCCAGAAATACAAGGCGCTGGCAACCAAGGGCAACCTGAACAACCACATCGGCGTGCCGCTCAGCATCCTGAGCGCTGAGAAGGACACCGAGGCCGCCATCTGGGAAATGGGCATGAACCACGCCGGCGAAATCGCCCCGCTCTGCACCATGACTCAGCCGCACATCGGCATCATCACCACCATCGGCTCCGCTCACCTGGAATACCTGGGCACCCGCGAGGCCATTGCAGAGGAGAAATGCACCGTGGCCCGCGCCCTGCCCGCCAGCGGCTACATGATTTACCCCGCATTGGATGACTTTGCGGACTACATCCCCACGCAGACCGCCGCCACCTGCATTCCCGTGGGCGGCTGCAGCAGCCCGGTGCGCGCCCTCAACCCGCGCAGCACTGCCACCGGCACCACCTACACCCTGCATATCGAGGGAGAGGAGGAAGTGGTGGTGAACCTGCCCGTGCCCGGTGCTCACATGGTGAGCAACAGCCTGCTGGCCGCTGCCGCCGGCTGGAAACTCGGCTGCACCCCCGCGCAGATTGCCGCCGGGCTCTCCGCCTCAGCCCTCACCCATGGCCGCCTGGCCTGCAAGGAAATCGAGGGCTACACCGTGGTGGACGACACCTACAACGCCAACCCCGAGAGTATGAAAGCCGCTCTCGAAACCGTAGCCGCCCTGCGCGGCCAGCAGCGCCACATTGCCGTGCTGGGCAAGATGGGCGAGCTGGGCGAGGGCGGTATCGCCGCCCATGCCGATATGGGCTGGTGCGCAGCCTCCCTGGGCTATGCCGCCGTGGTGGTGGTGGGCCCGGAGTGCCCGGAGACACTGGCGCTCTGCCAGGCCGCCGCAGAAAGTATACCGGCCATGCTGGTGGGCACACCGGCCGAGGCCGCCGCCGCCCTGCGTGCGCTCATGCAGCCGGGTGATGCCCTGCTCTTCAAAGGCTCCCGCTCCGCCGGAATGGAGCGCTGCATCTACGAACTCTTTCCCACCCTTAACCCCAAAGCTTAAGCCATGATTAACTTTATCTATGAACTTCCCGTTGCGCTGCAGCTGCTGCTGGCGCTGCTGGTGCCTTTTGTGGGCTCCATGCTCATCGGCCCGCGACTCATCGCCATTCTGCGCGCCATGAAGGCCGGGCAGCCCATCCGCCAGGCCTGCGGCGGCACCCTGGCCCCGGAGCACCAGGCCAAGGTAGGCACCCCCACCATGGGCGGCATCATGATTATCGGTCTCATCATGCTCACCAGCATCCTGTTCCTGGACATGGGCAACCCCAAGCTGCAGTGCTGCCTGCTGGTCATGGGTGTCACCGCCATCCTCGGTTTCCTGGATGACTGGGCCAAGATTACCAAAAAGAGCACCGATGGTGTGAGCGGCTGGTTCAAGATTGCCCTGCAGGCCGTGGCTGCCCTGAGCTGCGCCGGCTACCTGTACTATCTGGATCCCTCTATCGCCAGCATCTTCATTCCCTTCTACGGCGAGCTGGATATGGGCATGTTCTTCATCCCCTTCGCCATGCTGGTCATCATCGGCTCCTCCAACGCCGTGAACCTGACCGATGGTCTGGACGGCCTGGCCAGCGGCTGCATGGTAGTTGCCTCTCTGGCTTTCCTTTCCCTCTGTCTTTCCCTGCGTGAGGTAGCCCTGGCCAACTACCTGCTCTGCATTGCAGCCGCCTGCCTTGGTTTCCTGTGGTTCAATGCCCACCCGGCCAAGGTATTCATGGGCGACACCGGTTCCCTCTCCCTGGGTGGTGCGCTGGGCACCGTGGCTGTATGCACCCACCTGGAGCTGCTGCTGGTGGTTATCGGCGGTGTATTTGTGGCCGAGGCCTGCTCTGTGATGATTCAGGTAGGCTGGTTCAAGGTAAGCCGCAAGCTGTACGGTGAGCCGCGCCGTTTCTTCCGCATGGCCCCCATTCACCACCACTTCGAGAAGTGCGGCTGGAGCGAGACCCAGGTCTGCGTGCGTTTCTGGATTATTTCCTTCTTCCTGGCAGTGTTCGGCCTGATTCTGGGCGCCTGCATCTTTGCTTAATCCCCCACCCCCTTTCCCTGCACCATGGAACTTACCGGTAAAAAGATAGCTGTTCTGGGCTGCGGCCGCAGCGGCGTGGCAGCCGCCCGCCTGGCTCTGGCCAAAGGCGCAGGCGAGGTCTGCATCTTCGATGCCAACCCCGCTGCCACCTGCAGCGAACCCGGCGTGGGCTTCACCCCCGGCGCCACAGAGGAACACGCCCGCGCCTACGCGGCAGATATGGTGATTCTCTCCCCCGGTATTGAGGGTGATATCCCCTGGACCCTCGCCTTCACCGCCCACGGTGCACCGCTTATCGGCGAAACCGAGCTGGCCTGGCACTACTACAACGGCCGCATCATCGCCATCACCGGCACCAACGGCAAAACCACCACCACAGCCCTGCTGGAGCATGTGCTGCTCTCCGCCGGCAAAACCGCCAAGGCCTGCGGCAACTACGGCTACCCCCTCAGCGAGGTGGCCCTCATGGAACCGCAGCCGGAATTCGCCGTACTGGAAGTCTCCTCGTTCCAGATGGAAACCATCGTCAATTTCCGCCCGGAGGTAGCCATCTGGCTCAACTTTGCCCCCGACCACATGGACCGCTACACCAGGGTGGAGGACTATTTCAACGCCAAGCTGCGCATTTTCGAGAACATGAGCGCAGACCAGCTCGCCATTGTGCGCGAGGGCGAGGAACTGCCCGCCCTGGCCCCCCGCCGCGTGGGATTCTCCTCCGTGGTCAGCACCGGCCAGCTGTATTTTGAGAACGGCGCCATCTGCGAGGGCGGCCAGGTGCTCACCCCGCTGCGAGGCACCGCGCTGGAGCAGGCCCACAATGCAGAGAACGCCATGGCCACCACCCTGGCCTGCCGCGCTGTGGGGCTGGATGACGCCACCATCTCCACCGCCATCCGCGCTTTCTGCCCGCCCGGCCACCGCTGCGAAACCGTGGCAGAGATGGACGGCGTGCTGTGGCTGAATGACTCCAAGAGCACCAACCTGCACTCCACAGAGGCCGCTGTGCGCTCCCAGACCCGCCCCATCATCCTGCTGGCAGGCGGCAAGGACAAGGGCCTGGATTACTCCGCCATCAACCCCATGCTGGAGCAGAAAGCCCGCGTCTGCATCGTGTTCGGGCAGATTGCCGACCAGCTGGAGGCTACCTTCTCTCCCGTCTGCCGCGTGGTGAAGGTCACCACCGTGCAGGAAGCCGTGGCAGCAGCCCACCAGGAGGCTGAGCGCGGTGATGTGGTGCTGTTCTCCCCCGGCACCTCCTCATTCGACCAATTTACCGGCTATGTTCAGCGCGGCGAATGCTTCCGCAATGCCGTCAAGCAGACCCTGAATCTCTAATTCACACATACACCACCACCAGGCACCCATTTTATGAGCAAAAAACAGAAGTCAGCATTTCACAATTCCGATCTCGGGCGCTCCAAGCCCAAACGCCACTTTATCAAGACCTTTGTAGACTCTAATCTCAAGCAGCCCCGCCGCCTGCATTCCGATACCGGGCTTGTGGTGGACCGCACCAGCCCCGCTACCGTCATCCGCGTTATCCTCGGGCTCATCGTGCTGCACCTCGTCATCATCGGCGGCGTGATGGCCCGCGGCAGCATTGCCAAGAGCAACAGCGGCCTGGCCGTTGCCCCCACCATCACCCCGCCCCCGGCAGCCCCTGCCCAGGCGGCCCCCGCACCGGCTCCGGTGCAGCCTGTGGTAAACACCCAGCCGGCACCTCCCGCAGCCCCCCCCCCGGCAGACACGCAGGTGCACATCACCCAGGCCCCGGTGAACATGGAGGCCGTGACCCCCGCCCCGGCTCAGCCTGAGGCACCGGTGCAGCCGGTTGCCGTGCAGCCTGCCCCCGCCCCGGCAGCTCCCGCCCAGGAGGCCAACATGAAGCAGCACCTGATTCAATCCGGTGATACCTGGGGCCGCATCGCCGCCCAGTACGGCATCACTGAGGATGTGCTCAAAGGTGCCAACACAGAGCTGGCTGCCGAAATCAACCTGCCCGCAGGCACCTACATGCGCGTTCCCATGCCGGTAGTGGCCACCCCCGCCCCGGCACCGGTAGCCGAGGCTCCCCAGCAGGCCGCTGCACCGGAGGCCGTCAAGTACCATGTGGTAAAGCGCGGCGAGAACCCGGGCCGCATCGCCCGCAAGTACAACCTCTCCCTCGATACCCTCTTCAAGCTCAACAACATGAAGAAGGAAGACGCCCGCTACCTGAAGGTAGGGCAGAAGCTTCGTGTAAGCGAATAATTTCACACACACCTGCGCGCCATGTCTACCCGCCTCAACATCATCTGCATGTGGATATGCTTTATCCTGCTGCTGATACTGGGGGTAGTCATGGTAGCCAGCACCGGCACCTGCGTACCCGGGCAGGAAAAGCTGGTGTGGTATAAGACCTTCCTGGGCAAGCAATGCATATTTGCTCTTCTCGGGCTTGCAGTCGCCATAGGCATGAGCTGCGTGGATTACCGCCGCCTGCGCCGCCCGGTCTACTGGTTCTGGGGCCTTTGTGTCCTCCTGCTGATTTGCTGCTACATGCCCGTCATCGGCAAGAACCTCAACGGCGAATCCCGCTGGATTGGCATTGGTTCCCTTACCTTCCAGCCCAGTGAGCTGGCCAAGATTGTGCTCATGATTACGCTGGCGCACTGGTATACCACCCGCCGCGAATGCGCCGGCACCTTCTGGATGGGCTTTGTGCTGCCCGGGGCGCTTCTTTTCGGGTTTCCGCTGGCACTGATTCTCTGGGAGAAGGACATGGGCACCGCCGCGGCCCTGGCTTTATCCGGGCTTTGTGTCATGTTCGCCTCCGGCTCGCGTATCTGGCTTATTATGCTGGCAGCGCTGCTGGGGGGTATTCTGCTCTACCTCATGATGACGAGCAGCCCCAACCGAATGCTCCGTATCGAGGCCTGGTATGACCCCCGCGCTTTCAGCCAGGGAGCAGGCCGCCAGCAGTGGATTGCCATTCTGGCCTTTGCCCGCGGCGGACTCAGCGGCGTAGGCCTGGGAGACGGTATCGAAAAATACGGCAACCTGCCCTATGCGCATACGGACTTCATCTTTGCCGAAATTGGTGAGGAATGGGGCTTCCTGGGTGCAGCGGGCGTCGTAGCACTGTTCGCCCTCATGGCCTATAACGGCATTGCCCTGGCCGTGCAGACCCAGGACACCTTCGGCCGCATTCTGGCGCTGGGGCTCACCTGCGCCATTTTCTGGCCTGCCATGCTCAATATCATGGTGGTTACCACCATGCTGCCCAACACCGGTCTGCCCCTGCCATTCATCAGCAGCGGTGGTACCAACCTCCTCTTCACCATCGCCTCCATCGGCATTATCACCAGTATCCAGCGGCATACTCCCGTCATCCGCCAGAACTACTGGCCCCTCCGCAGACTCAAGGATATCCAGAAGCCATGACCACTCGTCCTCTCAATATCGTTATCGCCTGCGGCGGCACAGGCGGCCACCTCTTCCCCGGTATTGCCGTGGCTCAGCAGCTCCGCAAGCAGGGCCACCGCCCCATCCTCCTCATCTCCCGCAAAGAGGTGGATGCCGAGGCCTCCAGCAAATACGGAGACCTGGAGTTCCACTCCATCCCCGCCATTGCCAAGCCCCCCACCCTTTCCCTCCGCATGCCGGCTTTCCTCTGGAAGCTGTTCACCACCTACACGAGCTGCAAGAAGCTCCTGCGCCAGGAAAAGGCAGATGTGGTGCTGGGCATGGGCGGTTTCACCAGCCTGCCCCCCTGCAAAGCCGCACACGCCCTGGGGCTGCGCTCCTATGTGCATGATTCCAATGCCATGCCCGGTAAATCCAACCGCCTCACCGCCCGCTGGTGCACCAAGGTGCTGGTGGGCATGAAGGAGGCCGTGCAGCACTTCCCCGGCAGCTCCTGCGCCGTGGTCGGCACCCCGGTGCGCGATGAAATCCGCAACCTGCCTACCGCGGCCGAAGCCCGCCAGCGCCTCGGCCTGCCGCAGGGTAAGCCGGTCATCCTGGTCACGGGTGGTTCCCAGGGGGCCCGCAACCTCAATTCCTTGCTTATCGAGGCCGCCAAGGCCGACCCCGAGGTGCACTACCTCGTCATTGCCGGCCGCATCGACTACGAACGCGTGAACGACCTCGCCGGCGGCGCGCCGAACATCACCGTGCTCGGCTTCTGCGCCGATATGCCCGCCGCCTATGCCGCGGCAGATGGCGTGATTGCCCGCAGCGGCGCCAGCACCCTTACGGAGCTCTCCATCATCGGCAAGGCATGCCTGCTGGTTCCCTACCCCTTTGCGGCAGATGACCACCAGACCCACAACGCCCGCGCCTTCTCCGACCACGGGGCTGCCGTGCTCATCCAGCAGGCTGACCTCACCGTGCAGAAAGTGCATGACTTTGTGCACGCCACCGCGCTGAACCCCGAGGCCCGCACCGCCATGGAAAACGCCATGCGCGCCCTGGCCCGCCCGGATGCCGCAGTGGACATCGCCCGCACCATCCTGGGCGAATAAAAGCGGGAAAAGCACAATTTTAATTTCAGCTACGGCTCCGCCGTAGGGAAGTTTTCATTTATCGATTCACGTTTCCTTAGTCTTCCATGCTCACGCCTGATTACAAAAAGTGGCTGACGGATATCAAGCAATACATCCGCCAGAGCCAGATTAAGGCAGCAATCAAAGTTAACAATGAACTGATTAAGGTATACTGGCGACTGGGTAAGGACATTGCAGAACGCTATGTACCTGTATACGGCAGCGATTTCTATAATACCTTAAGTCGCGATTTAATGCACGAATTCCCCTCGATGAAGGGCTTTTCGGTGACCAATCTCAAATTTTGCCGACGTTTTTTCGAATTTTACCATCAATCAGATATAATTCGTCAACAAGTTGTTGACGATTTCTCCTCCCCAATCTTCCACATCCCATGGGGCCACCATATTCAATTACTTACAAAATGCAAATCTGTTGATGAAGCATTGTTCTATGTGCGTAAGACAGTAGAAAACGGATGGAGCCGAGCCGTACTTCTCAACCACATAGACGCCGAATTACACCTTACCCAAGGAAAGGCCATCAGTAACTTCTCCTGCATGCTCCCTTCCCCAATGAGTGACCTGGCTCAACAAACCCTTAAAGACCCCTACTGCTTCGACTTCTTGAGCCTTCAGGAATCGTACAGCGAACGTCAGCTGCAGGATGCACTTACAACCCAGCTCACGCGATTTTTGCTGGAATTAGGCAATGGTTTCGCCTTCGTAGGACAGCAATATCGACTCCAGGTCGGAACTCAGGAATTCTTTGCAGACCTCCTCTTCTATCATCTCAAGCTACGATGCTACATTGTCATAGAACTCAAGGTCGACAAGTTTAAACCAGAACACCAGGGCCAGCTAGGATTCTACGTCTCCACTATCGACAGAGATGTCAAACTTCCAAGCGATAACCCTACCATCGGACTTCTCATTTGCAAAACAAAGGACAACATAGTAGCAGAATATTCCCTGGGCGCAACCAACCAGCCAATCGGCATCTCAGAATATCAGATTCGACACGATTTACCTGAATCTCTTGCAAAAAATCTCCCTAGCATCCAGGAAATCGAGGCCAATCTCACCAACGCCTGAAATTCGTCAACAGCTTGTTAACGAATTCCTCATCACCATGTTTTCCATTCACATTTCCATTTCCCGCCAGCGGCTGGAGCTCCGCTCCGCCGCTGGTGAGCTGCTTTTTGCAGCACCGTGCAGCACCGGCGCCACCGGCACCGGCAGCGAGGAAGGCAGCGGCCGCACCCCGCTGGGCAGATTCTGCATCTACTCCAAGCACGGGGAGAACGCCCCCCTGCTCACCGTATTCCGCGCCCGCACCCCCGTGGGGCTGCACCCCGCCGCCAGCCTGGGGGAAGATGCCATCCTCTCCCGCATCCTCACCCTGCACGGGCTGGAACCGCACAACGCCAACACCCGCGCACGCTACATCTACATTCACGGCACGGCAGATACCGCCCGGCTCGGCACCCCCGTTTCCCACGGCTGCATCCGCCTCTCCCCCCAGGATGCCGCCACGCTCTCTGATCTCGTTCCCCTGGGCACACTGGTTATCATTGCATAAGTCCCACGCGCAGCGTGGATTTCGTCCCGCAGGGATATCGTCCTGCCCCGCAGGGGCAGGATTTCGTCCGGCACTGCCGGATTTCGTTCCCCAATTCCGCCCCGGTTTTATTCTTCCCAATAATTGGGAAACAAATTTCTGGAACCCCATGCGCATGTGTCCCAACGAATGCTGCGTCAAATGGGAGTTTGGCGAGCAACTGTTTTTGTCGGAGCAAGGGACTTTAGTCCCTCATTGCTTGAGTTTTCGGGACTTAAGTCCCTTGCTCCGAAAGATTTGAGCCCCCGCCAAATCGCTTTAGCATATAAGGAGGGGAGCAGGCTCCAGAACG
>JAFYWX010000064.1 GCA_017546445.1 Akkermansia sp.
CTGACGCACGGTGCGCGTAACCGCCTCGCTATTGATAGGCCGCCCGTTTCACGGGCTTTTGAATTCCGCTCGCTGACGCGAGCCATCATCCCCACAAATCGCCATTTAGCGGATAAAGAGGGCGGCTGGCTCCAAAACGGGGTTGATAATGCAGACAATTGTGAAATCTTTGGGACACATGTGATAATTGCGTCCGTTGTGGTCGATTAGGCTTGAAAATTCGGGGAATTGGGTGTATAAGGCGCGCATGTCAACGCACGTACGCACACGCTTTGCTCCGTCGCCCACCGGATACCTGCACATCGGTGGTGCCCGTACCGCTCTGTTCAATTACCTTTTCACCCGCAAGATGGGTGGCACATTTGTGCTGCGCATCGAAGATACCGACCAGGAACGCCACGTGGAAGATGCCATGAAGGCCATCTTCACCGGCATGAGCTGGCTGGGTCTCGATTGGGATGAAGGCGAAGGCAAGGGTGGCGAGTTCGCTCCCTACTTCCAGAGCCAGCGCAAGGATATCTACGACCGTTATTTCCAGAAGCTCGTGGACATGGGCCGCGTGTACGAATGCCCCGCCCCCAACAAGCGCGACAAGAACGGCGACGAAATCCCCGGCACCAGCGAGGGTACCGTGTGGCGTTTCCGCTTCAAGCGAGAGGGCGTGATGACCCTGCACGACATGGTTTGCGGCGATATCTCCGTGGACTACAACAACGTGGACATCAACCCGGACATGGTGGTGAAGCGTACGGACGGTTCCTACATCTTCCACCTGGTGAACGTGGTGGACGATATCGAGATGCAGATTACCCACGTCATCCGCGGCGAGGACCACATCATGAACACCTTCAAGCACCTGCAGCTTTTCGACGCTTTCGGCGTGGAGCCGCCCGTGTATGCCCACATCCCGCTGATTCAGAACCCGGATGGTTCCAAGATGAGCAAGCGCGACGTAGGCGCCCAGCTCGGCAACTACCCGGAGGAAGGCTTCCTGCCCGATGCCGTGGTAAACTTCATCGCCCTGCTCGGCTGGAGCCCCAAGAGCGATGACGAGGTGTTCACCAAGGACGAACTCATCAACCTTTTCTCCCTGGAGAATGTGAACCGCGCTGCCGCCAAGTTCGACATCACCAAGTGCAAGTGGATGAACCAGCAGCACATCATGCGCCTGGCTCCCGAGAAGTTCGTGGAGCTCGCCCTGCCGTTCTGCACCAAGGCCGGTCTGGAGGATACCCTCCAGCTGCGCGAGGTGCTGCCCTCCGTGCAGACTAAGGTGCAGCTGCTCAGCGAAACTCCTGCCTGGGTGAAGTGGGTGCAGGTGCTGGAGTACGAGGAGGAATCCATGGCCAAGCTGCAGGAGAACGCCCGCGAGATGCTTAACCTCTTCGTGGAGGCCGCTAAGGGCATCGAGGAATGGAGCGGCGAGGCTGCCTTCCAGATTGTGAAGCCGCTGACCAAGGCCAACGGCGTGAAGGTGGGCGCTATGATGTTCCCGCTGCGCATGGCCCTTACCGGTTGCCACGCCGGCCCCGGCATCGATGTGGTCATGCAGACGCTTGGCCGCGATGAGGTGCTGCGCCGCATCGAGATTTTCCCCTGCTGATTCACATCAGACCCCGCCGCCCATGCGCACCATCGATTTCGATTACCACCTGCCTGAAGAACTGATTGCCGACCGCCCGCTGGCGGATCGTGCCGCCAGCCGCATGCTTGTGGTGCACCGCGATACCGGGCTCATCGAGCACCGCCACTTCCACGATATCATGGAATATGTGCAGCCCGGTGACCACTTTGTGCTCAACAACACCAAGGTGGTACCTGCCCGCTATTTCAGCAATGATGGCGGTATCGAACTGGTGCGCGCGGGGCTGGCGCAGGAACTCGTGTGGAAATGCCTGGTGCGCCCGGGCAAGAAGATGAAGGTAGGCCGCACCGTGCAGGTAGGCGATGCCACCGGCACGGTGGAAAGCATCGATGACGAGGGCTACCGCTACATCCGCTGGGATAAGTTTGTGGACCCGGAGGTCTATGGGCGCCTGGCCCTGCCGCACTACATGAACCGCGAGAGCGAACCTGCCGACAAGGAACGCTACCAGACGGTTTATGCCGAGCACGAGGGCGCCATTGCCGCCCCCACGGCGGGCCTGCACTTCACGCCGGAGATTCTCGCATCCCTGCCGCACAGCTTCGTGACCCTGCATGTGGGCGTGGGCACTTTCCGCCCGGTGAAGGTAGAGAACATTGCAGACCACCACATGCACCGCGAAAGCTTCATGATGCCGCAGGACACGGCCGATGCCATCGCCGCCGCCAAACGCGTGGTAGCCGTCGGCACCACCAGCGTGCGCGTGCTGGAAACTCTGGCCACGCGTCACGGTCTGCCCCTGCCCGCCACCTCCGGGGATACGGATATCTTCATCTACCCCGGCTATGAATTCAAGACCGTGAGAGCCCTGCTCACCAACTTCCATCTGCCGCAGAGTACGCTCATCATGCTGGTAAGCGCCTTTGCCGGCAAGGAACTCATCATGGAGGCCTACCGCCAGGCCGTGGAGCAGCGCTACCGCTTCTTCTCCTACGGCGACTGTATGCTCATTGTCTGATAATGAATCCCTTCAAAAAACTATACAATTTCCACGGCCGACTCAGCCGCCGGGATTTCCTTATTTACTGGCTCTGGGTCTTCCTGCTGCCCAAATTCTGGCCTTTTCTCGCCGTCTTTTTCTATTACCTTGTCTATGGCATCAGCATCAAGGCGGAGGATCTTGCCGTTGGCGGCGCACTGTCCGTTATCCTGCATCTGCTGTTGATGAGCTTCTTTCTGGGCGCCATCTGGCGCCGCATGAATGACATCGGCTTCTCCGTATGGCCCAAGCTGCTCATCTGCGCCCTGCCCATTGCCATTCTGCCCCCCTACGGCTGGATACTCCAGCTCATCATGGTACTCCTCCCCAGCCGCAGGAAAAGCTAGCCACCCATCTCCCCTCTGCGCTGCCCATGAAGCGCAATTTCACCGCGGCCCCCCAAGGTGCCAGATTTCGCCGCGCATCAGCGCCATTTCTCCGGCAGTCACCATACTGCTGATTTCACAACTATGCAGGCCCGCCAACAAATGGCGATTTGTGGGGATGATGGCTCGCGTCAGCGAGCGGAATTCAAAAGCCCGTGAAACGGGCGGCCTATCAATAGCGAGGCGGTTACGCGCACCGTGCGTCAGCATGGTGCGCGTAACCGCTCGTAAAGAAAAAATAAGGAATAGGAACCCGTGGAACGGGTGACAGAGAGGCTTGCTACATAGTAGCTAATTGTTCGTCCTGACACGATTTTAAGGCATGCGTTTCTGTCACCCGTTTCGCGGGTTCTAATGACTTTTTACACTAAAACGAGTGGTTTCGCGGCTGACGCCGCTGCACCACTCGCTATTGTTATGTCGCCCGTTTCACGGGCTCAATGTTC